>JAFZIQ010000195.1 GCA_017554285.1 Selenomonadaceae bacterium | reverse complement strand
GAAGTTTCAAAGACCGCCGAAATCCCCGAAGATTATTACGGGGTTATGGGCGTTCCGATTACCTTTCTCGACAAGTACAATCCCGCGCAGTTTGAATTGCTTGGTTGTACATACAGCTACGGCGATTGCGACTGTCATGTTGCTGGCACAGATTGGAATGCTTATCTCAGAGGCAAAAGAATGTTCAAGCGGCTTTTTATTCGGCGAAAACCTAATCAAAAAGACGACGAACAATAACAAACAAGAATTGAATCAATACCGATTGCGCATTGCCAAAAGTTTTATCTGTGATATACTTCGCAACAGTTCAAGGATGAACAGCGAATCACAAAACAGGAGGCAATGAACATGAAAAAACTTTTATCGATTAAGAAACGATTTTCAACGGATACACTGATTATGTTATTCAGCGCAAGCGTTTTTGGAGCCTCGCTTATAATAGGCTTGGTTGTCCTTTACGGCTTCGATAAAATCTTTTGATAAATTTCCAAAGTCAACTACGGAAAAGGAATCTTGGTGACGGCTCAAGAGGCGTCGGCTGATAAAAGATTTCCTTCAAACCATAACATAGAGCTTTAACAAAATCCCTCCCCAAAAAAAATTCCCCGTTCAAAGCGAGCGGGGAGTTTTTTTTATTCTTGAAAGCCGACAAAGGCAAGTCCGTTACTGTTGTCGCCCCTGCTGTTGATAAGTTTCGAGTGCCCGTAAATGTAGCCTTTGACATTCACAACAGAATCTTCCTCAACGCCGTCGGAAGTGCCGATAATATGAACGGAAACCAATACGGGCTTATTGTTATCTCTGACTGCAAGCATCGCATGATAACAGTTTCCGCCAAAAAATTTCGCAACAGAATCGTCAGGCGGTAATTGCTCCACCGAATAAATTTTTCCTTTGAAATTTACGACCTTGCCATAATAATTTTGCGGCTTCTCAAGTGCTTTCGACGCGCTTATCCAATTTTCTTGCGCACTGTGTATATAGTCGGGATATTTTTTTATCAAATCGGTTGCCTTTTCCCAATTTACCTCGTCAATTTCAGTGTCGGCAGTCTCCTTGTTCCAACCCGTCGAAATTTCTTTAAGTATTTCTTGCGGATTAAAATTGCTCGCCTGATTTTTCAAAGCCTCAAGCGAAGTCTCATCAATCAATTTTTCTCTCTGCGTAGTGTTGTATTCAATAACCTCTTCTTCTTTTTCCACACGTTCGCCGTATCTTTTTTCATAGCTCAAGAATTCGTCAATCTTTTCATCAGCCATTGCCTTATAAGCTTCGAGTTGTCCGGGCACTTGCGTCCGATAAAAGCCGTAAAAAGCCAAAGTCGAAATCATTAACGACACAAGCAATTTTCTCCTGTAATATTTCAGCGGGTGAAGGAGCAATTTCGACGATTTTAAAGTGAGCAATGCGGAACCTGTTAACCAAAGCGCGAAATATATGCTCACCAAAAATCCTATTAAAAATGTCAGGACGAACAATCTGTTCAGCGTCAATCCGAAACGCCATTGAACATATATCAGCGTCCAAGTCACCGCCCAAATAAAGAAAGTTCTCATCTTTCTCACTTCCTTAACGAAAATTCCAATGTTTATGGAAATTTTAGCATAGGAAGAATTTAACGTCAAAGCTTTTTTTACAAAAAAATTGCCGCCCGTAAGCGGCAGAATTTTTTTCAACGCTGTTCTTGGTTGTATTGCTGAGGCTGGTTATATTGCTGTTGAGGCTGGTTATATTGTTGCGGCTGACCGTATTGCTGTTGCGGTTGATTGTATTGTTGTTGAGGCTGGTTATACTGTTGAGTTTGGTCGTATTGTTGCTGATTGTAGCCTTGCGGATTTTGGTCGTATGATTGCTGATTATAATTTGTTTGCTGGACGCCGTAAGCTTGCGAATAATTTTGCTGAGCCGATTGTTGATTCATGGTAATTTTATTTTGTTGCAAAGTTTGGCGGGCGTTTTCAAGATTTGATTGCGAACGTTGCATTTCCTGACTGGTATTTACTATTTGAGCAATCAACCAGTCGAAAACTTGATTTGCATAACGGTCGGCGTCCTCCTGAAGTTGCCGCGCATTTTGCTGAGTGCGTTCCAAAATTTCAGCTTCCTGTTGTTGCGCCTGACTTAAAACCATTCGCGACTTTTCACGCGCCTTTATTACAATGTCATTCTCGTCCATGAGTTGTTCGGCTTGTATTTGCGCTTGCTTGATTATGTTATTTGCCTCTGCCTGCGCGTTTTGCAATATGTTATCGCGTTCCTTCATGACTTCTTCGGCGTGTTCAATTTCCTGCGGCAATTCTTTACGCAATTCGTCTACCAAGTGCAGGAAATCATCTTCCGAAATCAGCATTTTGTTTGTAAGCGGCAAATGCGGTGCGCCCGCCGCCAAATTTTCTATTTTACTTAAGGTGTCGCGTACCGACATAAGCATTCCTCCTTCTTGCGTCGGTCGTTTTTGAGGAATTTATATTTTCATTTTGGATTGAAGAGCGAACTCCACGCACTCCGGAACCAAACCATGAACGTCGCCGCCGAAATGCGCAAGTTCTCTGACTCCCGAAGAACTTATAAACAAAAATTCGGGGGCTGTCAATAAAAAAATCGTGTCGACTGTCGGGATAAGGTGACGCATCATTTGCGCCTTGTTCACTTCGTATTCAAAATCAGTCGCCGAACGCAAGCCGCGAATGATTACGTTAATATCATGTTGCTTGATATAGTCGGCGGCAAGTCCTTCAAAGGTGTCGACAGTTAAGTTATCAATGTGAACGGTTGCTTCGCGAAGGAGTTCGGCGCGTTCGTCCATGCTGAAGAGATATTTTTTGTTCGGATTGAGGAAGACGCAAATAATCAGTTCGTCGACGAGTTTCGCCGCTCGCTCGAAAATATTTATGTGTCCGTTGGTTACGGGGTCGAAACTGCCCGTACAAATTGCCTTTTTCATGCTGATAATTTCCTTTCAAGATTTATTAGCTGTAAGCTGTAAGCTGTAAGCTTTAAGCTTTCAGCTTTTAGAAAAATCCTTAAAGCTTAAAGCTCTAAGCTCAAAGCTTTTAACAAGGATTGTTATCGCCGTTGTATGTCCGTAAGTTATTTTTCGGATTGAATTAAAACTTGTCGGAACGTCCAAAATTTCTTCCGCGCCGTGTTCGATTATCATTAAGCCGCCGTCACTCAGCAATTTCAATTCGGCAACGAGATTTAAAGATTTTTGCGAAAGTCCTTTTGCATACGGCGGATCGCTGAAAATTAAATCGAACGTCCGATTATCTTTGGCGAGCTTGGATAAAATTTTTTCAAAGTCTCCGCGCAGAACTTTGCAGTTTTCAAACTTTGCCCGATTGATATTTTCGCGAATGATTTCTGCCGTTGCCGCGTCGATAAACGTTGCCGAATTCGCGCCGCGTGATACCGATTCCAAGCCCAATGCGCCCGTGCCCGCGAAGATGTCCAGCACCGATTTTATTTCCGAAAAATCTATCAGCCCGTTCAAAATGCTGAATAATGATTCTTTAACGCGGTCGCTTGTCGGTCTTGTCGATAATCCTGCGGGCGTCTTTAACTTCAAGCCCTTTGCTTTTCCCGTGATGATTCGCATTTTATCTTAGCAAATCGATTTTTTCAATCTCGTAGCCGTGCTTATTGAGGGCGCGGACGATTCTGTCAATATGCGCTTGATTGTGCGTCTCAACAGTGACTTCCAACACGACCTTTTTAAAGCTGTCTGTGACGCGGGCTTGATCGTGTTCAAGCTTAATGACATTGGCATTTTCTTCCGTGAGGATTCGCGAAACGTTAAGCAATTCGCCGGGCTTATCGGCAAGCAATACGCCGAAACAAAAAATTCTGCCGCGAACAATCAACGCCTTATCAATCAGCGCGGACAGAGTTGAAATATCAATATTGCCGCCGCTGACAATGGCGACGACCTTTTTATTTTTGAAATCCAATTTATTCAGAGCCGCCAAAGACAAAACGCCCGCGCCTTCGGCAATGAGTTTGTGCTTTTCAATCAGGAACAACAATGCGGACATAATTTCCATTTCGTTGACGGTAATAATTTCGTCGAGATATTTTTGGCAAAAGGCAAAAGTCAAATCTCCCGCCGTCTTGACTGCGCAACCGTCGGCAACCGTGTCCGAACTTTTGAGCGAAACAATTTTTCCTGCGTCAAGTGCCGCCTTCATGCAAGCCGCGTTTTCGGGTTCGACGCCGATAACTTTAACGGTCGGGCTGACAACTTTGGTAGCGAGTGCAACGCCCGATGCAAAGCCGCCGCCGCCTATGGGAACCAAAATTGCGTCAACGTCTTTCAGCTCGTTTATAATCTCAAGCGCGGTCGTCCCTTGCCCCAACAAAACTTCCAAATCGTTAAACGGGTGAACATAAACATAGCCGTGCTTTTTTTGAAGTTCAAGGCTGTGTTTATAAGCGTCGTCGAATCCGTCGCCGTGAAGGACAACTTCCGCGCCGTAAGCCTTAGTCGCCTCGACTTTCAAAATCGGCGTGGTTGCGGGCATACAAATAACGGCTTTAACTCCGAGTTTCTGCGCGGCAAAAGCTACGCCTTGCGCATGATTGCCCGCCGATGCCGTGATAACTCCGCGTTTTTTCTCGTCGTCGGTTAAGTGACTGATTTTGTTATAAGCTCCGCGCAATTTGAATGCGCCTGTGTGCTGCATATTCTCCGGCTTGAGAAAAACTTGGTTGCCGCTCAGCTCCGAAAAAAAATCGCTCTGTATAAGCCGCGTCTTCTTAACGATTCCGGCGAGCTGCTTATCTGCGCGGTAAACGTCAGCTATCGTCGTACGCTCGACAATTTCGGCGGGCGTCAATTTTTTTTCCGTCTCTTCAAGATTTTTTGTGTCGCTCAAAATTTAAAACCTCCCGTTGCTTAGTTTGAATAATTTATCATTCAAAAGGCGTAACGTCAACAAAAAAGCGGGCGTCCGAAATTTTTCAGACAACCCGCTTTATCAGCGTAGAAAATTTTTATTAGCGCATCGTATCGTAGTTCACAAACTGATAGCCTTGTTTCGCCCATTTGTTTACGAATGCTTCTGCCTGCGACGCCGAAATTTGAAATTTGCCCGTGGAAGAATCTTTCATGGTGCGGGTATTCAGAGTTTCGCCTTCCGTGAAAAGCTCCTCGACGCCACGCCTAGTCAAGCTGTAGTTCGATTTAACACCGAGATAACCTTTGCCATCAAGAGTGATGGTTTCCTTGAAGTAAATGTAGCCGGCACCGCCCGTGACAAGGTCAAGCTCGTCGTCCGACATGATTTCGTCTTTCAAAATTTCGTTTGCCATAATTATTTTCCTCCATTTTTATTTCAGAATTATTGTACCATATGTACCATACTTGGTCAAGCTTTCTTTCTGAAACTTATACGTTGCTCATCGAATTTTGTTACACGTTGCCAAAAATTTTTTTGCGTGTTAAGCTGTAGGAAACTTTTTGGAGGAGATTTTTTCATGAAGAGAGTTTACAATTTCAATCCCGGTCCCGCAACGTTGCCGCTTGAAGTTTTGCAAGAGGCTCAAGCCGAATTCTTAAACTTCAGCGATTCGGGCATGTCGATTATCGAAATAAGTCATCGTTCAAAGCCCTATGAAAAAGTTCACAATCAAGCCAAAGCCGATATTTTGGAGCTTATGGGCTTGGGCGACGATTACGACGTTTTATTTATTCAAGGCGGCGCGTCGTTGCAATTCGCCATGATTCCTTTGAACTTCGCCACTAAAGAAAAGCCCGGTTCCTACGTTTTGAGCGGAACTTTTTCAAGCAACGCTTACAAAGAGGCAAATATTTTGGGCGTCGGCGAAGTTGCCGCGTCGACTAAGGAAGAAAATTTCCGCCGCGTTCCTCGCCAAGACGAACTTAAAATTAATCCGAACGCCGCTTATCTGCACGTCTGCTATAACAATACGATTTACGGCACGGAATTTCATTACGTCCCCGAAACGGGCAATGTTCCGCTGTTCGCCGATATGTCAAGCGATATGTTGAGCCGCCCCGTTGATTTCAAAAAATTTTCGCTGATTTATGCGGGCGTTCAAAAGAATTTGGGACCTGCCGGCGTCGTTATCGTCGTTGCGCGTAAAAGTTTAATCGAAAAAAGCTTGGAGACGCTCCCGACAATGCTCCGTTACGACACTTTTTATAAAAAGAATTCGCTTTATAATACGCCGCCCGCGTTCAGTATTTACATGGTCGGCAAAGTTGCGGCTTGGATTAAAAGTTGCGGCGGCTTAACGGAAATGGCTCGTCGCAATTCGATTAAGGCGAAGATTCTTTACGATGCGATTGATTCTTCAGACGGCTTTTATCGCGGACATGCCGAAAAAGATTCGCGCTCGTTTATGAACGTGACTTTCCGCTTGCCGAGTGAGGAGCTTGAGAAAAAATTTGTCGCAGAGGCTTTGGAAAAAAATTTGAGCGGCGTGAAAGGTCACCGCTCGGTTGGTGGTATGCGTGCCTCGATTTATAACGCAATGCCGATTGAGGGCGCGGAGGCTCTTGCAGATTTCATGAATCAATTCCGTAAATCAAACGTCCAATAAATTTTTGCCCTTACAAAGCAAAGCTGTCCGATTTATCTTTGCCAAAGAAATATCTGCGGGGAAGTCGAATTGCTCGCGCAGGACTTTTAAAACTTCGCTCGGCTTGAGACTTCCTTCCGTCGTTATTTCGACTGCAAAAGTTATAATCAACTCGTCACCTGTTAAAGAAATTTTGACAGGTTCGACGAGATATTTTTTTAGTTCAAGCTCGCGGGTTTTCTTAGGCGTGATTCGCATAAATTTTATTTCGGGCGTCGCGTTGAAATTTTTAACGGAAATCTGCGCGGCGTCCAAAAATTTTTTATCGAAGGGCAATCGAATTTCATAGCGCGACAAGTCGACCAATGACATTACGGGCTTTGACTTGGCGCGTAATTTTTTTAACCGCAAAATCTCCGAGCCTTTAGGCAGTTGCGCATTTAATCTTTTGGCAACTTCAAATTCCTTGACGGGCGCAATCAATTCAAAGTCCACATATTCGCAATCGCTGGTTACTCCGACGGCAAGCGCGGTTGCAAATGAAACTTTCAAATGCGGATTAAATCCTTCGCTCCACGCGGCGGGCAATTTCGACCTGAGCAATGCCCGCATAAAGACATTCATATAATCCAAGTGGCTCAATACGGCAATTTCTTCGCCCTTGCGAATTTGCGCCCGATACTTCGTTAATGCGTAATTGGGAATGCGCAATGCGTAATTAGTTTCTTCGGACGGAGAATTTTTTTCTTTATCAAAGTCGATGACGCGAACGCCCAAATTCATACAGACGCCGCAACCCGTGCAACTTGTCCGCCGACAATCGCGAGTCGTCTCTCCGATTTGAGATTTCTCCCATTCACTTATCAAGAAATTTTTATCGACGCCCGGCGAAGTGTGTTCCCATGCCAACGGCTCATAAAATTCACGCTCGCGCCCGCTGTAATATTCGGGATTTATTCCGCAAGCCTCAAACGCCGCCATCCAAATTTCAGGCTTAAATAAATCTGACCAGCCATCAAATTTCGCGCCGTTTTTCCAAGCCGTCTCTATAACTTTTGCAAGTCGCCTGTCGCCGCGAGCCAATACGCCTTCCAATACGGAAAGTTTCGCGTTGTGATAATTATAGGTTATCGCCTTATCGCGAATCAGACTTTTTAAAAGTTGCTGACGGCGTTCAAATTCCGCCTCCGAAATTTGCGCGAACCATTGAAACGGCGTAAACGGCTTGGGAACAAAACATGCCACGCTGATTGTAACTTTCACGTCGCGCCGATTTTTTATCGACCTGTACAAGTCGACTACCTTTTGAGCAAGCTCCGCAATGCCCGCAATATCTTCGTCCGTTTCTGTCGGCAAGCCCATCATGAAATAAAGTTTTACCGACTTCCAACCTTTTTTAAAAGCCGCCGCGCAGGCGTCCAACAAATTTTCTTCCGTGACATTTTTATTAATCACGTCGCGCAGTCTTTGAGTTCCGGCTTCGGGCGCGAAAGTTAATCCGCTCTTTCGGACGGCTTGAACTTTTTCCGCCAAATCGATTGAAAAGCTGTCAATCCGCAAGCTCGGCAGACTGAAACTGACTTTTTCATTGCGGAAATCGCTTTGCAAATCGTCAATCAATCGATTCAGACAGGAATAATCGGCGGAGCTTAAAGACGTTAAAGAAATTTCGTCCCAGCCGCTCGAATCAATCAATCGTCGCGCCATTGCCCGCAAAGTTTCTTCCTTGCGCTCACGAACGGGGCGATAAGTCATGCCCGCTTGACAAAATCGGCAACCGCGACTGCAACCTCTGAACAATTCAAGCATCGCCCTATCATGTACAATTTCCATAAACGGCACGACAGGTTTATCAACCGAAGGCGTTTCGTCAAAATTTTTCGCAACACGCTTTAAAATTTTTCTCGGAGCATTCTCAAGGGTTTTCATACCCAGAAAATTTTCGCCCGAATAAATCGGTTCGTAAAAACTCGGCACATAAATTCCCTTGACGTTCAAAAGCCTTTTTAAAAAGCCTCGTCGCCCGCCGATTTTGCCCGCATTTTTCCAAGCAATAAATTCATCAATAACTTCGCCGAAAACTTCTTCCGCCTCTCCGATTATAAAAAAGTCAAAGAAATCCGCGACAGGCTCAACATTATAAACGCAAGGTCCTCCGCCGATAACAAACGGTTCATTATCTGCGCGGTCGACGGCATGTAAATTTATCTTCGCCAAGTCAAGCATGTTGAGGACATTTGTATAAATCATCTCGTATTGCAAGGAGAATCCCAGAAAATCAAAGTCGCGAATATTTTTTTTAGACTCAAGCGCGAACAGCGGAATATTTTCTTCACGCATAACCTTTTCGGCATCAATCCACGACGCATAAACCCGTTCGCAAAGTGTATCTGCGCGGCGATTGAGTATCGAATATAAAATTGCCAAGCCCAAATTTGACATGCCCACTTCGTAAACGTCAGGCAATGCCAAAACTATTCGGCAAGCCGTTTCCTCAAAATTTTTAACCACGCTGTTAAATTCTCCGCCCGTATATCGCGCAGGTTTTGTAAGTTCAAAAATATTTTTCATCAAATTACCTCTTACCTTTAATCCTGTAGCAGTTATCAAATGTTGACGAACGAATTATAATGTCACGGCTGATAAGAATCAATACGCGATTCATTCCATTAAAACTCTTGCGCGGTAAGGTTAAAAAGGAGTTGACTCAATGAAAAAAACTGCCCCTCATTTTGAAGAGCAGTTTAATTTTTTGCCCGCGCAGAGCAGAAAAGCAACTAATTCCTATCCTAATTCCTAATTACTAATTACTTTTAAGCGTTTTGCCGCTGATTTGATAGGTTGTGCCGTTGATATTGAATTCGGTTGAAGCGTCGACGTTTTTGAATACAACATTATCGCTGCCCGTTATCGTGAGAGTAAGCGTATTGTTACTGAATGCCGCTTTAGAGAAGGTGCCGACATTACCTTTCTTATCGAGAATCATCAATAAATCGCCGCGCTGATAGTCGAAGATTGTATCTTTGCCTTCACCCTCTTTGTAAATGAAGGTGTCATCTCCGTTATTACCCCAGAGTGAATCATTGCCTTTACCGCCGCAGATTGTATCACTGCCCTCATTACCGTAAATTTTATCCGCGCCGGTGCCGCCGATTATCGAATCATCCGAAACGCCGCCTTGTATCGAGATTGCATTTTTTGCAAGTGTGGCGTCGATATTTTTAACACTGTACTTGCTGAGGTCTATTGTACCTTTGAACGAGGCGGGAGCTTTTGCGGAATTATCTTCGACAAATAAACCGTTACTGAAAACAGTATCCTTGCCGCCCGCCGTAAGAGTAATTTCGGAGGAATTTTTAACGGTAATGGAACTTGAATCGACTTTGATAACGGCGTCTTTATTTTTCATTGAGGCATCGACAATTACAACGTCGGAACCCAGAGAAATTTTATCGCCTTCGCCGTAACCTTGAATAATGTCGTTGCCGCCGCCCTTTTCGTAGACAAAGACATCAGAGCCGTTTCCGCCCGTAAGCGTGTCATTACCTATGCCGCCGTTGAGTGTCGAGCCGTTATCACCCGCAAAGATTTTATTCGCTTTAGTATTGCCGATAATCGGAACAGCACCTGCCGCCGAGCCGTTGATTGTCACGAGTGCGGAATAATTTTCCGCATTAAATTCTGTTATCGGAGTCGTGAGCGTGACTGCCGTTTTGCCGCTGTTAAATATCTTGCCATCCTCGAAGATTAATTGAGCGGTTGTTTTGCCCGTGATAAAGGTAATTTTTTTATTGACGCCGTTTAAAATTGTAAGCGAATTCTCGTTGCCGAGATTCAGGATAACATCATTGTCATTGAGTTTAACGTCAGAAATTGTCGCGGGATTGAGGGAAATTTTATCGGCATTTGCATTGTAATCCGTGATTGTTACTTCGCCGCTTGAGCAAACGAAAACATCATTACCTTCACCGCCTGCGATTGTGACGTTATTGCCGTTATTAATGATCGAGTCATTACCCGCTCCACCGTCGATTAAGACTTTATCGCCGTCGTTGCGAATGGTATCATTGCCGCCGAGTGCCAAAATCGTTGCTCCTTCAAGATCGTTGGAATAATTATCGGCATTTTTAGTGAGAGTAATAATTTCCGGCTCTTCGGAAACATATTCGTCAATGTCTTTGCTCAAAATATTAACGGTTGAAAGGCTTGCCGCGTCGATCAGAGTAATTACTCCTTCGCCGACCGTTACGATTATATCTGAGCCGCTTTTTTCAGAGGAATATTTACTATCTGAAATACTAAGCGTCGAGGTCTCATTGAAACCTTCGATATTATCGCTGCCGTCGACTGCGCGGAATTGGAACACAACATTCTCACCGCTGTTGTAAATAAAATCGTCGCCTTTGCCGCTGTTAATCGTAACGTTCCTGACGTAGTTAGTAATGTTATCATTTCCTGTACCACCATTTATTGTAACATCGAAAATGTCAGATTCATAATAATCACCATTTATAATGTAATCGTCGCCTTCACCGCCCGAAATCGAAATCTCATCGCCGTAATCGTTGTAAATGGTATCGTCGCCCGCGCCGCCGTCTATTGTTGCGCTGTCGCCGTAACTTTGAATGGTATCGTTACCCGAACCGCCGTTGATATATGAATTGTCACCGCGATTTTCAATGTCATCGTTGCCCGCGCCGCCGTTCATTGAAACGTTTGAGCCGCCGTCATAATGACGATAATAAACATAATCGCCATTCTTAATATGGTCATTGCCCGCTCCGCCATCGATATATGAACTGTCGCCGCGATTTTCAATGTCATCGTTGCCATTGCC
Source organism: Selenomonadaceae bacterium (assembly GCA_017554285.1). Classification (GTDB taxonomy): domain Bacteria; phylum Bacillota; class Negativicutes; order Selenomonadales; family Selenomonadaceae; genus Quinella. The sequence continues at coordinate 10,905 of JAFZIQ010000195.1, read as the reverse complement.
GCCGTTCATTGAAACTCTGTCGCTATAGTTGGAAATTGAATCGTCGCCTTCACCGCCGCTTATCGACGAATCAGCACCTTCGTGGTTATAAATGGAATCATCGCCGTCACCGCCATTTATCGTTACATTGTCGCCGTAACTTTGAATGTCATCGTTGCCGTCTCCGCCGCTCATTGACACATTTTGTCCGCCTTCGTTGTAAATGAAATCATTGCCGTCTCCGCCGTTCATCGAAACATTCGAGCCATGATTGTGAATATTATCATAGCTTTTATTACCTATAATCGTTGCGCTTTCGTAATTGTCGACGTAATTTTTGCCGGTGCTCGTTTTGATTGTTGTATTTGAACCGAAATTTTCGACGGTATTACAGTCGCCGTCACCCATATTAATTGAGACGTTATCGCCGCCATTGATAATCAAATCGTTTCCGCCTGAACCGTTGAGCGTCTTTTTTGAATCATAGTTAGTAAGGGTATCGCAACCGTTCGTTCCGACAGTGGAATGTTCGCCATAAATTTTTCCATTGACATTGGCACTTTTCGTATTGATGATTCGTATTGAACCCGACCCGACTTGCAAAATCAGGTCGTTGCCGGATACGGTGGCACCTTTTATTGAGCCGCCTGTCAAGCTTATTTGCCTCCGTTGATTGAAACGTTTGAGCCGCCGATTTTGTCGTAACTGCCGTTGGAAATTGAATCCTTACCCGCGCCGCCGTTAATTAAAACATTCGAGCCGATGTTGTAAATCGTATCTCTGTTACTTGTCCCCGTCACAAGCGTATTCGACTTACTGTTACTGAACGTTGCCATAAAAACCTTCTCCTTTTCCTAAAAACCCAAAAACATTCCCTTAATATTTCCATTGTAAATTCGAACCGGAAATTTAGCAACGTAAATAAGAAAAAATTTTCATAGTGTGTTAGAATGCTTCTCGGAAAGAGAGCTGATTAAATGAAAAAAATAATCGTCAGTCACAAGGGCAACGAAACCTGCGCGGCTGTGCTTATCGATAATGAACTTGAAACTTTTTACAATTCAAGCGTCGATAATCCGCGACTTGTCGGAAATATTTATAAAGGGCGCGTCCAAAATTTTTTACCCGGTATGCGGGCGTCATTTATCGACATAGGGCGCGATAAAAATGTTTTCTTGCAAACGAATTCGCCGCAAAAATTTTCTGCAGGGCAAAGCGTCTTAATTCAAATAGAAAAGGACGCAAGCGGCTTGAAGGGAGCGCGGGCAACGCTTAATGTAAGTTTACCGGGACGAACTTTGATTTTCTTGCCGACGCTTAACTATGTCGGAGTGTCAAATAAAATTCAAGGTAATGAACGCGAACGACTTCACGCATTGGCTAAAAAAATTCGTCCTAAAGGAGCGGGCTTAATCGTTCGGACGGCGGCTGAAGGTTGCGACGAAAATATTTTGCTTAAAGACTTAAATGAACTTCAAAAAATTTGGGAGAAAATTTCGGAGCGATATTCAAAGCGCAAGCCGCCCGCCCTCCTCTACAGCGACAATGACTTAATCGAAAAAATTATCCGCGATGAATTTACGGCGGACGTTGAGATTGTCGTTGACAACCTTAAAATTTATCGCCGATTTACCGAGCTTGCTCCCGACGCCAAAATTATTTTGCATGAAGATTCCGCGCAGATTTTTGAATCATTCGACTTGACGAAAGAAATTTCCAATCTGAATAAGCGCGAACTGACTTTGCCGGGCGGCGGGCAAATTGTCTTCGATAAGACGGAGGCTTTGACGGCTGTTGACGTGAATACCGGCAAATTTATCGGACGAACAGATTTTGACGAGACGATTTTAAAAACAAACCTTGAGGCGGCGGAACTGATTCTTAAACAACTGAAACTGCGCGACATCGGCGGAATTATTATCGTAGATTTCATTGACATGGAGATTGACGCCCATAAAAAAATTCTGATGAACTTTCTGCGCGAAAAGGCTCAACTCGACCGAAACAAAACCAAGATTGTAGACATGACGCCGCTCGGTTTGGTTGAAATTACTCGCCACAGTTCTCGCCGATAAAACAGGTTGACATAAAAATTTCTCCGTCATATTATCGGCTAAGATTTTTTAAGGAGAAATATTTATGCAAGCGAAAGATAACGGCGCAGTCAAAGACTTAACGGTCGGAGAACCTGCGCGACTGATTTTTTACTTTACGTTACCGCTGTTGGCGGGAAATGTTTTTCAACAACTGTTCGGCTTTGTCGATACGCTGATAGTCGGACGATTTTTGGGCGTCGAGGCATTGGCGGCAGTCGGTTGCACAGGTCCGCTGATGTTTTTAATGCTGGGCTTTGTCAGCGGCATGACAAGCGGTTTTTCTATTTGCACGGGGCAAAGTTTCGGAGCAAAAAATTTCGACGGCGTAAGAAAAAGCGCAGCAATTTGTATCGCGCTGAGTTTTGCCGCGTCAATTATTCTGTCGATTTTCGGCGTGACGTTCTGCCGCGACTTGCTGATTGCTATGGATACCCCGCCCGAAATTCTCGAAGGGGCGCATTCATTTATCTCAATCATCTATGGCGGCGTGATTATGTTCCTCTTCCTGCAAATGCTTACGAATTTAATCCGCTCGCTCGGCGACAGCAAAATGCCGACCGTCATTCAAGCAACGACTCTTTGCATAAATATTCTGCTTGAACCGATTGCGATTATCGGCTTGGATTTGGGAATACCCGGCTCGGCGGGCGCAACTCTTGTCGCCTTGACGCTCGGCAATATCCTTTGCATTCTCTACATAAAAAAGCGCGTCCCTTATCTTCATGTCAGCCGCGCAGATTTTTCCTTCGACAAAGAATTTCTGATTGAACATTTGAAAATCGGATTGCCTATGGGCTTTCAATCGTCAATAATCGCTATCGGCGCGGTCGTCCTGCAAATCGCTTTGAACGGTTTGGGAAGTGTAGCAGTTGCGGCATTTGCGGCGGCTCATCGCGTCGACGGAATTGCCGTTATGCCCATGATGTCATTCGGAATTGCAATGGCGGCTTATACCGCGCAGAATTTCGGTGCAAAACAATTCGGGCGAATCGTCGAAGGCGTCAAGAAATGTATTTTTATGTCGTGCTCGTTCAGCATATTGGTTGCGATATTCAACATTTATCTTGGCGCAGAGATAATTGAGTTGTTCGTCGGCACGGAGGCTCAACAAGTAATCGAGTACGGACGATTGTTTTTAATTATAACGGGCGTAACGTATTGGGCATTGGCATTGCTGTTTATCTTCCGATTCACATTGCAGGGACTCGGACAAAGTTTGGTGCCGACAATCGCGGGCATAGTCGAATTGGTTATGCGAATAGCGGCGGCGATTTTCCTTGTCGAGTGGCTTGGATATTTGGGCGCGTGTTTGGCATCTCCTATGGCTTGGATTGGCGGATTAATACCCCTTGCAATTTCATTCTTCATGACGGCAAGAAAATTATTAAGACAATGAAAAAACCTCCCGTAACCTGCGCGGGAGGCTCTTTTTTTACTTTCGTAATATGTTGTATCGATAGAAATAACCTTCAACGAGCATTTGGCGAGCTTCCTCGTCATTCTTGTACTTAACCACTCTGAATAAATCTTCGTGAGCGATTTTGAGTTTTTCGCCCCTGCCGTGTTTAATCATATTGCGAATAATCGACATGCGTATTTCACTTGTCAAAGTCCGAACGAGTTTTGCGATTTGTCCGAGTAACGAATTATGCGCCGCTATCGAGATAGCCTCATGAAAATTATCGTCTGCCACAAAGACTCTTTCCACGTCACCTTTGTCGATTTCGTTGATGAGTTTGTCCAGTTGCTCTTCCAACTGAAATATATCTTCCGGCTCCGCCTTTACCATTGCCAATTCCAATATCCCAAAATCAATCCATTCGCGCAACTCCTTAAGATTGTCCAGTGAATCCGATTGGTCGAGAATAATTCCGTAAAGCAACGGATTTATCATTTTATCCGAGAAACCATTGGCAACAAAAGTTCCTTCGGGGCGTCGAATGTCCAATACGCCGAACGAAACTAAAATTTTAATCGCCTCGCGTATGGAATTGCGTCCGACTCCGAAACTTGCCGCCAATTCCAATTCCGTCGGCAACTTGTCACCGGGTTTAAGTTCTTTATAAATCATCGCATAAGTTAAACGGTCAATAACCTGCTGAACGACTGAAGTATTATCAATGGGGCGCAAGAAACTTTTTTCCGCAGCTTCGCCGACATCCATAAGGCAACGTCCTTTCTACAAAAAGTTTGTTTCGATTATAACTTGCAAAATTTCATTGTCAAGTGAATTGTCTGCCGGTATTCGGGACATAATTTAAGAAGTTTTTATCATTGCGGACATTTGCGGGCAGATACTTATGCGCATGAAAAATTTTGTCTGCAATTAATTCGGACGCTCCGAAAGTTTTTTTGTCTTGCAAAGTGGCATGTCAACATTTAAAATGGCAGCATAGGATAAAAGGGGTCAGTTGTCAGTGGAAAGGGGTCAGGGGTCAGTTGTCGGTGGACGGTAGAAAGTTTTTTTCTGCCCCCTTATCTCTTACCACTTATCTCTTACCACTTATCTCTTACCACTAAAACGGAGGTGTTATCCATGCAAGAGGCGATGCAAAAATTTGGTCGCTTCCTCAGCGCAATGGTTATGCCCAATATCGGCGCATTCATTGCTTGGGGATTTATTACAGCACTTTTCATTCCTGCAGGTTGGATTCCCAATGAGGGGCTTGCCGAACTTGTCGGTCCGATGGCTAAATGGCTTTTACCGCTGTTAATCGGCTTTACGGGCGGCGAAGTAGTCAACGGGCACAGAGGCGGCGTTGTCGGCGCGATTGCCACAGCCGGTATCATAGTCGGTACCGATATTCCCATGTTTATGGGCGCAATGATTATGGGACCTATTGGCGGCGTTGCAATTAAAAAATTTGATGAGATGGCGCAGGATTCAATACCCGGCGGCTTTGAGATGTTGGTCAATAACTTCTCGGCAGGTATAATCGGCGGCGTCCTCGCCTGCGCGGCTTACAGTTTTGTCGGTCCTTTGGTTTCGGGTTTGACTGACGGACTCGGCTCGGCGGTCGGTGCAATCGTCAGCGCGGGTATGTTGCCGCTCGTCTCTATCTTGGTCGAGCCTGCGAAAATTCTGTTCCTTAACAACGCAATCAATCACGGCGTCTTTACTCCTCTCGGTATGCAACAGGCTCAGGAAATCGGCAAATCGGTTTTCTTCATGATTGAATCAAATCCCGGTCCCGGTCTGGGCGTCCTGCTTGCCTATTCGCTTTTCGGCGTCGGCAATGCCAAAGGCTCGGCTCCCGGCGCAGTCATCATTCATTTCTTCGGCGGTATTCACGAAATTTATTTCCCGTATGTCCTTATGAAACCGACTCTGATTCTTGCGGTTATGGCGGGCGGCATTACGGGCGTATTCACATTGACTTTGCTTAACGGCGGTTTGGTAGCTCCTGCGGCTCCCGGTTCTTTTATCGCGATTATGGCAATGACGGCTCCCGGTGCTTATCTTCCGAATATTGCGGCGGTCGCGGCGGCGGCAGGTGTAAGTTTCGCGGTAAGTTCTGTATTTATTAAGGCAACGGCTAAAGCTGACGCCGAAAAAGAAGACGGACTTGAGGCGGCTCAAGCGAGTATGAAATCCATGAAGGCGGCGTCCAAAGGACAATCGGGCGAAAAACAAGTTGCGGGCGCGGATATTAAGTTTATCGTTTACGCTTGCGATGCCGGTATGGGTTCAAGTGCATTGGGCGCGGCGGCTCTCCGTAAAAAACTTCATAAAGACGGCTACAAACACATTACCGTTAAAAACTTTGCAATCGGCAACATTCCAAAAGACGCGCAGATTGTTGTTTCTCACGAAAAACTTGCCGAACGTGCAAGAGCCGACTCTCCGCAAGCCGAACACATTTGGGTTAAGGACTTCACCAATAATAATGTTTATGACGTTATCAGCGAACGTCTCAAGGGCGGCGGAGTTTCGGTACCTGCTCCCGATTCCGGCGGCGAAGATGAACAAGCTCAATCCCTTAAAGAAGGCGTTTTGCTTAAGGAAAATGTCAAAGTCGGTTTGAAGAGCGTTTCAAAAGAAGAGGCTATCAAAGCGGCGGGCGAACTTTTGTTTAAGAGCGGCTACGTTGAAAAGCCTTATATTGAAGGCATGTTGGCTCGCGAACGTGATATTTCGACTTACATAGGACAAGGAATTGCAATACCTCACGGCGAAAACGCAGTTAAGAAACATGTCATTAAAACGGGTTTGGTTGTCATGCAATATCCGCAAGGCGTTAAATTCTCCGATGAAAACACGGCGTATCTGATTGTCGGTATCGCGGGCAAAGGCGACGACCATTTGGCTATTATCGCGAACTTGGCAACGATTACTATGGAATATTCGGAAGAAGATTTGCAAAAGGCTTACACGACCGGCGACCCGCAAGTTCTCTTCGACATGTTCACTAAGGGATAAGGGAAAAGGTGTCGGGGGTAAAGGGTTTTACCCTAAATCCTAAATCCTAAATCCTGAATCCTAAATCCTGACACCTTAAAGCTAAAAGAGGAGGTCACATTATGAAAAAGGCTGTACACTTCGGCGCGGGCAATATCGGACGCGGATTTATCGGTTTGCTCTTAAGTCAAGCGGGCTATCACGTTGCATTTGTGGACGTGGCGGCTCCGCTCGTCGACGATATTAACACGCTCGGCAAGTACAACGTTCAGATTTTCGGCGAGGCGGAGAAAACTCTTGTCGAAAACGTCAGCGCGATTAACAGCAATGAAAACCTTGACGCTTTACTTGACGCGATTGTTGAGGCTGATATTGTTACAACGGCTATCGGTCCGAATATTTTAAAATTCATCGCGCCGAATATCGCCAAAGGTTTAACCAAGCGCATTGCGACAAATAAGACGCCGCTGAATATCATTGCTTGCGAAAATATGGTTGGCGGTTCGACAGTGCTGAAAAATTTCGTCTATCAAAATCTTGCGGATGACGTTAAGCCCGAAGTCGATAGATTAATCGGTTTCCCCGACGCGGCAGTTGACAGGATTGTTCCTTTGCAAAAGAATGACGAAAAACTTTTGGTTAAAGTCGAGCCTTATGCCGAATGGGACGTTGATTCAACGGGCGTTGTCGGCGAACTTCCTCCGATTAAGGGCATGACGCTTGTTGAGAATCTCGGCGCGTACATTGAACGCAAACTTTTCACAGTCAACACGGGGCACGCCTCCATTGCTTATTCGGCTTATCAAAAAGGCTATACCGATATGAGTAAGGCAATGCAGGACGAAGAAATTGTAGCCGCCGCCCGCGCAGTTTGGGCTGAAACTTCCGCTTTGCTGATTGATAAATATAAATTTGCTCCTGCCGTTCATCAGAAATACGTTGCGACGACCGAAGCTCGTTTTAAGAATCCGAATTTGAGCGACGAAGTTACTCGCGTGGCTCGCGGTCCGAAACGTAAGCTTTCGGCAAGTGACAGATTGGTTTCGCCCGCAACTCAACTTATTGAACGCGGACTTGTTCCCTACGCATTGGCAAAAGTTATCGCCGCCGCTCTGAAGTTTGATTATGCCGACGATAAAGAGGCTGTTGAAGTTCAAGACTTCATCAAGGCGAACGGCATTGACGCCGCGATAACGCATTTCACGGGCGCAACGGCTGATTCAAAACTTTTCGCGCTTGTCAAAAATAATCTCTGATAACTTATCCTTACCACAACCTTAAAAAAATTATCCCCGACTCGCAATGAATCGGGGATTTTTTTTACTGCCGATAAAATTTTAATCGAACAGGAAGACGACATTTAAATCTTTAAGGAATTGCGTTGCGTGATTCTCAATCAAAATGCGGTTGGAATCGGGAATTGCCACAACGGGATTGCTGTTGAAGTTTTCCACTGCCTGCGCCTTAACGACAAGCGGATTTGAGCCTGCGCGTTGGACGTTATCGGGGTCGTCGATATAATCAGCCATGCCCATTGAAATTACTTTGTCAATGTCAAGGTTTTTATGCCCGTAAATTTTCGTGCCGTTTGTATTTTTAATGACGGGGCTCATAACGGGTTGAAGTTCCAAGCCCCTGCAGTCGACAACCAAGCCGGTATAATCGCCCTCTGCCATTGAGGAATATTCTTCAACGGATTTTCTTGCCATTTGATGCGGCGTTGCATTGGGTGTTTCATAGGCGACTTGATAATTTGCTGCGGCTGTCGGCTGATAAATCGGCTCTTGCACATTCAACGATTGGTCGCGTAAAGTTTGCAAATCTGCCGTTCCGAGTGCCGACATTCTGGTAAGCGGCGATTGATAAGGCGTTGTCGGTACAGGGTTGGTCGGTACGGGATTATAATTTTCTTTCGGTGAAAAACCGACTGCACCCGAAGGCGCGACTTCTGCAACGGGGTCGGGGAAAGGCTCAATGGTCGTATTTCTGTCAAAGACTGCTCCCGCCAATGAATTCGATACGCCGAACAACGGTACTTGCACCGTTACACGATAGCCGCCGTCACTCAAAAAAGTTTCGTCGATAATTTTTGCGCCTTTAATCGTCGCGTCGACGCGCATTTTAACTTTGTCCTGAGTCGTCAGCATATTTTCTACAGTCGTTTCGCCTTCGACTCGGACGCCGTTTATAAGTTCGCCGACTTTGCGATAAGCATCTGCCTTAGCCGCTTTGGACGCCATGCCCTTTGCCTGTGTGTAGTTGACGGAATTGGGCGGAACGATTCCTTCGCCCGTGACTGTGACGACTTTATTTTTCCAGTCGACACCCTCGAAAAAGTTGGCTTTCGGTTCGGCTGTGACGCCTGCCGCGCCGGTTGCCAGCAAAATTGCCGCCGCCACTGTCGATAAAATCTTTGGTAACTTCATATTACACTCCTCCTTTTTTTAAAAGTTTATCATACCCGCATTAAATTTGCATTAGTTACGGAAAATTTTTCGACAAAAATATTTAAAAAGCGCGGTCGGTTACTTAATGCTTTAAGCAACTTATCGCGCTTGAATTTTTTTATTTATTTCTTAAGGCGTTTGCAAGCCTCAATCGTATTTTCTCTGCTGTTGAAAGACGTTAATCTCAAATAACCTTCGCCGCAAGGTCCGAAACCTGCGCCGGGCGTTCCGATAATATGTTTTTCGTGCAAAAGTTTATCGAAGAAATCCCAGCTCGAAGGAATATCATCGGGAGTTTTAAGCCAGATATAAGGCGCGTTGATTCCGCCGTAAGTCTTGAGACCTGCCGCGCTTAAGCTCTCGCGAATGATTCTTGCGTTTTCAAGATAGTAATTGACGAGTTCTTTAACTTGCGCTTGTCCTTCGTCGGAATAGATAGCCGCCGCGCCGCGCTGAGTGATATAACTTGTGCCGTTGAATTTTGTCGTGTGACGACGTGCCCAAAGTTTTTTAAGCGGAACGCGTTCGCCCGTCGCAGTGGTACCCGTCAAGCCTTCGGGGATTACGATATAACCGCAACGAGTGCCGGTAAATCCTGCCGTCTTGCTGAAGGAACGGAACTCAATCGCCACGTCGCGAGCACCTTCAACCTCATAAATCGAACGCGGAATATTTTCTTCGGTAATGTAAGCGGCATAAGCGGCGTCGTAGAGAATCACGGCGTCATTTTCTTTTGCGTAGGCAACCCATTTTTCAAGGGCGGCTTTGTTAAGGACGGTACCCGTCGGATTATTCGGCGAGCAGAGATAAACCATATCGACTTTCTCGGCGGGCGGTTCGGGCGAAAAATTATTTTCGGCTGTGTAGGGAAGATAAACTATGCCCTCAAAATGTCCGTCGGCTTTCAAATTGCCAGTGCGTCCCGCCATGACGTTTGAATCGTTATAAACGGGATAAACGGGGTCGCCGAGCGCAATTTTGCAATCGAGCGAGAAAATTTCTTGGATATTGCCGCAGTCGCATTTCGATCCGTCGCTTATAAAAATTTCGTCGGCTTTAACGTCGAGTCCTCGCTTTGTGTAATTGAATTCGGCAATCTTTTCGCGCAGGAAAGGATAACCTTGTTCGGGGCCGTAACCTCTGAACGTTTCGACTTTGCCCATTTCATCGGCGGCGGCTTTCATAGCGTCGATACAAACTTGCGGAAGCGGACGAGTTACGTCGCCGATACCGAGACGAATAATTTTGGCGTCGGGATTTTCTTTCTGGAATTTGGCGGCGCGTTTACCGACTTCCGAGAAAAGATATGCTCCCGGTAACTTCAAATAATTTTCGTTGATTCTTGCCACTGAGTAAAACCCCCTTAAACGTTTAAATCGCCGCACGGATACTCCGCACGACGATTTTTTTCAACCGCTCATTGAAGAGCGAATTATTTTCTTATGGCGGAGTGGAGAGGATTTGAACCTCCGCGCCGAGTTACCAGCCTGCGCCCTTAGCAGGGGCGTCTCTTCACCACTTGAGTACCACTCCAATGGTTTAATCTTGTTTTAAAAACTTTGCGTAGGTTACCATAACTCTTGCCGCTTGTCAATAAATTTTTCTGCAGTATCTTGAATACATTTTGTGAACTACTCCCGCCTACGCTACGCTAAGAGGCGGGAGCTTCCTGAATCAACGAGGTTGCGCCGTGGTTGCGTCTTATTTCCTCTCATACAGGCGTTACTTTCCGCAGTCCCTGCGGTAGAAAACTTCAGGCTAGAATTCTTATTCCTTCGTTTTTGATGTTTATCGCGGCGTTGTGGTCTCTGTCATGATGTACGCCGCATTTCGGGCATGTCCATTCTCTCGCCGACAAATTTTTTGTTTCCGAATTTTGATAACCACATTCCGAGCATAACTGGCTTGACGGATACCATTTATCAATTTTCACCGGTGTTTTACCTTGCCATTCAAGCTTATACTCCAACATTCGAGTGAACAT
>JAFZIQ010000194.1 GCA_017554285.1 Selenomonadaceae bacterium | reverse complement strand
GCTCCAAGGCATTGCAAAACATTTCAATTCAAGCTCGGCAACCGCCTCCGCGTCATCGGGAATCATTTTCCTGAAAATAAGTCTGTCCGTCATGAAAAATCTCGCGCCATTATCCAAGCGGCCTCGTCCGAATAATAATTTTCTTCCCGTTCGACAATCTGAAATCCAAAGCCCTTGTAAAGTTCAATCGCCGCCTTATTGCTCGGTCGAACTTCCAAAAGTATAAAAGTTGCGCCGCGTTCTTTGACTGCGCCCAATAACTTTATCAAAAGAATTGTCGCTATTCCCTGCCGCCGATATTCAGGATCAACCGCCAAACTTTCTATCTCCGCAGTGTCTGAATTAATTTCGGCTCCCGCGCAGGCGATTATTTTTCCGTCGCGTTCGCCAACCAAAAATTCCTTTTGTTCATCTCGCGCCGATTGTAAAAAATATTCGCAACTGCAAGCGTCTTTTATGCCGAAACATTTTAAATCCAATTCGGCGGCTGATTCCGCGTCGGCTGTCGTCAATTTTCGGAATTCAGTCCGTGCCTCTTTTCCCATAATTCCTCAGCCTCCGAACGACGAACATAAAACGGCTCCAAATTCATTACATTATGGACTTTGCCCAAATCTTCCGCACACCATGCCACGCTCGACGCTCGCGGCATTCTCAAATGCGGCGGTGCAAGTTTCACATTCGGCGGCAACGGAACTTTTATTTTATGCAACACGTCGCCGCAAAGCAAAAATTCTCCCGCCGCGTCTTTAAGTCCCGCAACTATTTCGTCTATAGGGTCGATTTCCAAATCCGTAAGATAAAAAGTATCGTCGAACCGTTGATAATAGGCTCGATTTTTTTGCGCGTCTATCATCGGCACGACTTTTGCATTCGGAAAATTATAGGACATTGCTTGTAAAGTCGGTACGCCGATTATTTTTATATTCCATGCATAAGCCAATGCCTTAGCCGTCGCCAAGCCGATTCTTAAGCCCGTAAATGAACCGGGTCCGATACTCACTGCCACCGCGTCCAATTTTTCAAACGCGCCCGATATTTTTATGACTTCTTCGACTTGCGGCATTAACGTTTCCGAAAAACTTTGCGGCGTCTCGCACAGAGTTTCAGCTAAAATTTTCCCGTCAGAAATTACCGCGACACTCGCCGCCCGCGTTGCAGTCTCTATTCCTAAAATTTGCAAACTCAATCATCCTTCGTAACGAAATCTTCAAGCTCCGATATAAAATCTTCATGCTCCTCGCCTACGCAATCGAATGTTATCCGCCTCATGTTCCGCGAATCTTTCAGCCGCTCAATCTTTATCACGACATAATTATCCGGCAATGCCTCCGGAAATTTTTCTGCCCACTCAATAAATACTATCCCGTCGGGAAAATCAATGTACTCGTAAAAGCCTATGTCTTCAAGTTCGTCTTCGCTGTGCAATCGGTATAAATCAAAATGTACTATCGGACAAAATCCTTCGTAAACATTCATCAAGTTGAACGTCGGACTGGTCACTTCGCCTTGAACGCCCAATGTTCTCGCCATGCTCTGTACAAAAAGAGTTTTGCCCGCGCCCAAGCCGCCTTCAAGACATATTACCGTGCCTTCGCGCACTCGCTGTGCCGCCTTAGCCGCCAATTTTACCGTCCCGTATGGGGACTGGGTTATGTGGGTAAACAAAATCTTCGTCAACTCCTGTTCTATTCCGCCCAAAATTTTTTTATGTAAATCCCTCTCGCACTTGGAAAGGGCAAAATTTTTTTCAATGATAAGCGCAGTTTATCAGACGACAAAACTTTTTTCAACAAGCAATCATAAATTGTGGTAAAATGATTTGAAAGGAGCTGATAATTTTGAAGGTCGAAGAAATATTCTTCCGTGATATGTACAAACAAATTTGCTTGCTGACTTCTGCGCGGCTCGCCGAGAAAGTAAATCTGCGCGAAGTATTCGATTTCCCGCCCGATGAAAATCTTGACGGCTTTCTTACTTACGCTTATATTGACGGCGAGACTTTTGTCTTTGAAATTTTGGCGGGCGCGAAACTCAACGCCGAGCGCGTTAAAATTTTCCCTGCGAGTTATAAAAAATCCGTCAGACTTAAACGCGGCGAAGTCGAAAATGCCTCGCTGAAAATTTTGACTGCCGAATATTCGCTTGCCTTCCGCGACAGAATTCAAATGATTAACGACAGGAATTTTGACGACTCCAAAGAACAAACTCGCCTTATAAAAAATCTTGACGCCTTTCGCCACCCGCATTATCCCGACGACGTTGTTGTTTATTTTTTCAGCGCGGAACATAATAAGCCCGAACTTTTATGGGTGCGTTGCATGTCGGTTGACGAAAATATTTTGACGGGCGAATTGCTTAACGAACCTGCCAAAGATTTCGGCTGTCATGCGGGCGATTTTATAAAATTCGGCGTCGCGCAGATTGGCGAACAAAATATCTTAATCCGGCTTCCAACCAATTAAACAGGAGGAAAAATTTTTTTGTTTAAAAAGAAACGACACGCAATAATAGTCGGCGCAGGTCCTGCCGGACTGACTGCCGCATATTACCTTCTTACTCAAACCGACATCAAGCCTATTGTAGTCGAACGAGAAAAATTTGTCGGAGGACTCGCCGCAACTTTGAATTTCGGCGGCAATCGAATCGACATCGGCGGACACAGATTTTTTACAAAGAGTAAAGAAATCTTCGCGCTGTGGCAAATATTTCTGCCAGCGCAGGGTGCTCCGGCACTCGACGATAAAATTTTAAATCGCGAATCGGTATTGGAAGACGGCGGCGCAGATCCCGAAGAAGTCGACGACGTTTTTCTTAATCGCAATCGCCTTTCCAGAATTTTTTACAACGGGAAATTTTTTTCTTATCCGCTGACTCTCAATCGCGATACCATTAAAAATCTCGGAATCGGCGAAATGTTTTCTGTCGGTATGAGTTTTCTCAAGGCGAAGTACAAGCCGCGCGAAGAAATAACTCTCGAAGATTTTATGATTAATCGTTTCGGGCAACGGCTTTATGAAACTTTTTTCCGCGATTATACGACCAAAGTTTGGGGCAGGTCTCCGCAAGAAATCGGCGCGGATTGGGGCAGTCAGCGAATCAAAGGTTTATCGCTCGGCAAAACGCTTAAAGATTTGGTGAAAAAAACTTTCGGCTCCAAAGACGGCGAGGGCGAAACTTCCCTTATCGAAAGATTTTATTATCCGAAATTCGGACCCGGTCAGCTCTGGGAAAAAATGTCGGACGAAATTAAAAATCTCGGCGGCGAAGTTTTTTTATCTGCCACTCTGAAGGGCTTTAAAGTCGATGAGAATAAAATCATAAAATCCGCAAGAGTCAATACCGCCGCAGGACTTTTGACTTTTCCCGCCGATTATTTTATATCAACAATGCCGCTTGCCGACCTTGCAACTGCGCTTGATGACGGTTTATCTTATCGCCCGTTCCAAATCGCTCGCGGCTTGCCTTATCGCGATTTTATAATCGTCGGGCTTCTCGTCGATAAACTTTTGCTCAAAAATCTGACCGGTATTAAAACGCTCGGCGATATTGTCCCCGATTGTTGGATTTACATTCAAGAACCGTCGGTTAAACTCGGTCGCCTGCAGATTTTCAATAACTGGTCGCCTTACATGGTTGCCGACCCGCAAAATAAGGTTTGGCTCGGTCTGGAATATTTTTGCAATGAAGGCGACGAACTTTGGGAAATGACTTCGGACGACTTTATAAAATTCGCGACGGAAGAACTTGCCTCAATCGGGATTATTGACGCGGCTGACGTTCGCGACAGCGTTCAAATCAAAGTTCCGAAGGCTTATCCCGCTTACTTCGACACCTATGAAAATATTTCCGAACTGCGCGACGCGATCGATGAAATTCAAAATCTTTACTGTATCGGGCGCAACGGGCAACACCGTTATAACAATATGGATCACAGCATGTTGACGGCGATTGCGGCGGTCTGTGCGATTGCGGGCAAATTTTCCAAGTCCGATATTTGGAAAATCAATGCGGAGCAAAATTATCATGAAAGCACTGAGTAAATTCCTTCTGCTTATTCAAGTCGTAATTTTATCGTCGAGCGTTTCCTTCGAGGTATTATCACTTAAATTGCCGGAAAATGCGGATACATATTTCGTCATGAACATAGGGCGATATATTCTCGAAAACGGCTTTCCTTACGTCGACCCGTTCACGATCCATGAAAATCTTCAGCTCGTGGCGCAACAATGGCTGAGCGGGATTTTTTTTTGGGAGGCGTATAAATTTCTGGGAGCGGACGGATTACGGCTCGCGGATTTTGTTATCGGTGCTTTGTTGGTCGTAACTTATTGGCGATTATGCCTTTTGGTCAGCGAGGGAAATAAATATTTATCGCTCGCGTTGAGCTTTGTTATCGGATTGTTGATTTCGATAATGATTGTGCCGCGCCCGCATATAATTTCGACGCTGATTCTTTTAGTCGAAGTATTTTTGCTGGAGAAATTCACGCGCACGAAAGATTTTAAATTTCTGTCGCCGTTGCCTTTGCTGTCGGTGTTGCTGATAAATTTTCATGCGGCGATTTGGTTAATGTCGCTTGTAGTATGCTTGCCTTTTTTCTTTGTAAAAGACTTCCGACACGCGAAATTTTTATTGGCGGCGATGATTGGGATAATTTTATGCGGGCTGATAAATCCTTACGGACTCGACGCGATGACTTATGTTTTCCGCTCCTACGGACTTGATTTGATTAATCAAAGCGTAAAAGAAATGGCGACGCCGACGGCTCACGAACTGCGCGGGAAAATTTTTTATCTGAGTGAGGCGTTGATGATTTTTACGTTCGCGAAGTTCAAAGTATCGTGGCGATATATTTTACTTGGCGGCGGAATAATTTTTATGGCGATAATGCACGGACGGAACGTAATTTTATTTTATTTTTTGGCGACGTTCCCGCTGGCTTATGCACTGAAAGATTTCCGCTCCAAAAGCTTTTTCATGACGCCGATATTTTTCTTACTTCTTGCAATCAATACCGTTCTGATTGTTGAAATTTTCAAATGCGGGTTGGAAAATATTCCGATTGGATTTAAAATCCTGTTCTTCAGCGAAATTCTGTTTCTGGCAGATACCGCGCTGATTGTGAAAGTTGACGGCAGTATAATCAATCCGAAAATACTTCCGCGAAAAAATTTATCAATGTTTTTGATAGCGGTGATGTTGGTCGGGATTTTTTTAATCACGCAGGGCAAAGGAAAAGAATCGGACGAAACTTATACTACGGCGATAGAATTTTTATTGAGGAGTGAACGTCCCGAAAATATTTCTTTATATGTCAGGCAAGGTTACGGCGGATTGGCGGGCATGTTCGGAATCAAATATTACATTGATTCGCGGTCTGAAGTTTTCCTTCCCGCCAATAACGGGCAGAAAAATATTTTGGCTGAGTACTTGGATTTAAGGAGCGGCAAAATTTACTATGCAGATTTTTTTACGCGTTACGATTTCACGCATATAATCATGACGAGCGAAGATTATTTTCTTTACGAGGCATTGAGTCGCGATAAGAATTTCCGAGTGATTTACGAGAGCGAGCGCGTTAAAGGTTATGATATTATTCATTGCAAAATTTTTATTCCTAAGGAAGGATTGCCATGAAAAAATTTTTGATACTGATAATTTTAATGCTGATGAGTCGAGCAGAGGCGGGCAGTTGGTCGCCCGAACTCAAAATAGGAATATTGAACGGAGTCGAACAAGTTACCTTGAAAGTTTCTGCGCCTTGCATTATGATTGACGCGAACAGCGGCGAAACTTTAACCAAAATTCCGGCGGACAAGAAATTTATAATCCGGAGTTCAAAGATAAACTTCAAAGCGATAGAGATTATGCCGGAAGAAATTCTGTTAAAAGATTTAGTGACGACGATTGAGGATAAGGAATATTTCGGCGGCGTGCGCTTGAATAAGGTTGGCGAAAAATTTACGGTGATAAATGTTGTGCCGATAGAAGAATATCTGCGCGGAGTGGTACCGGAAGAAATGTCGCCGTCATATCCGTTGGAGGCTTTGAAGGCTCAAGCAATCGCGGCGCGTTCATTTGCATTGAAGAATCGCGGCAGACATTACACTGAAGATTATGATTTATGCGCGACAACTCATTGTCAAGTTTATGCGGGCGTCAAATCTTTGGCGACGACGGACAAAGCGATTGCGGAAACTCGC
Source organism: Selenomonadaceae bacterium (assembly GCA_017554285.1). GTDB lineage: Bacteria > Bacillota > Negativicutes > Selenomonadales > Selenomonadaceae > Quinella. The sequence goes on along the minus strand of JAFZIQ010000194.1, from coordinate 19,695 downwards.
GGCGAAATTTTGACGTATAAAAATACACTTATCAACACGAATTTTCATGCGGATTCGGGCGGCGCGACGGAAAATGTTATTGACGTATGGGGAACGGGCACGCCTTATCTCAGAACGGTTAAGGAAAAGTTTAAGGTTGAGGAGACTTGGACGGCTAAATTTACTGCGGCAGATTTTTCTTCGAGATTCGGCGAGAGTTTTGGCGAAGTTCAATCGATTAAGCTGAGCAAGTTGAAGGTCGGGAAATCGTCAAGCGACAGGACTTCATCGGGGCGAGTCAAGACCGCGCAGATTGTCGGCAGTAAACGGACTTTGAATATCAAGGGTTTGGATTTGAGACGGAAATTTTCATTACCGAGCACACTTTTTGACATGGAGCTTAAAAACGGCGAAATAATTTTTACGGGCTTTGGTAGCGGACACGGCGTGGGAATGTCACAGCGCGGCGCGAAGATTTACGCCAATGACGGTTGGTCTTGTGAAAAAATTTTGACGCATTATTATCACGGGACTAAGGTCAATAAACTTTATTAAGATTTTGGAGAATACGAATGCAGTTAAACGAATTTGATTATGAGTTGCCGGAAGAATTAATCGCGCAGAGACCGATAGAGCCGCGAAATTTTTCAAGGTTAATGGTGCTCGACCCTGCGCGGCAGACGATTGAACACGAACATTTTTATGACTTGAAGAAATTTTTAACGGCGGGCGATACGCTGATATTCAACGATACGCGAGTAATACCGGCACGACTTATCGGGCACAAATCGACGGGAGCGCGTGCAGAAATTTTTTTATTGCGCAGAATAGACGCGACGACATGGGAAACTTTGGCGAAACCGGGCAGGAAAATTTCAGAAGGCGCAGAAATTTCTTTCGGCGACGAATTGAGTTGCGAAGTAATCGGGCGCACGAATTTTGGCGGGCGCATTGTCAGATTTAAATTCAATGGGATATTTGAAGAGATTTTGGACAGGCTCGGCGAAACACCGTTGCCGCCATACATTCACGAAAAACTTGATGACGCCGAACGTTATCAAACGGTTTACAATCGGGAAAGAGGCTCAGCCGCCGCGCCGACTGCCGGACTTCATTTCACGTCGGAGCAAATGCGGGAGCTTAAAGATTTCGGCGTCAATCTCGGATTTGTAACTTTGCATGTCGGGCTTGGAACATTTCGCCCCGTGCAAGTAGAGACGATTGAACAACACGAAATGCACGAAGAATTTTTTTCGATACCGCAAGAAACGGCGGACTTGATTCACGAAACAAAACTGCGCGGCGGAAGAGTTATCGCGGTGGGCACAACTTCAATCCGAACATTGGAGGCGGCGGCACTCGATAAAAATTCCGTAGCGGCAGGAAGCGATTCGACAAAAATTTTTATTTATCCTGGCTACGAATTCAAAATAGTTGACGCGCTGATAACTAATTTTCATTTACCGAAGTCAACGCTGTTAATGTTGGTGAGCGCGTTCGCGGGACGGGAATTTATTTTGAGAGCTTATCGCGAGGCGGTCGCGGAACATTACAGATTTTTTTCTTTCGGCGACGCCATGTTTATAAAAAATCGTGTTGATAATTTTTAACGGATTAAGATTTGAGGCGGGATGCTTTGCAAAAATGATTTAAGGAGAGCTGGCTTGATGGCAGCAGTAACTTTTGAACTCATACATAAAGACGCGGCAACGGGAGCGCGGGCAGGCATTTTGCATACGCCGCACGGAAGTTTTTTAACGCCGTTGTTTATGCCGGTCGGGACTCAGGCGACAGTCAAGACACTTTCGCCGCATGAAGTACAAAATTTGGGCGCGGGAGTAATTTTGGCTAACACTTATCATTTATTCTTGCGACCGGGCGCGGAGCTTGTCAGGAAGGCGGGCGGTCTTCATAAATTCATGAACTGGACGCACGGAATTTTGACGGACAGCGGCGGTTTCCAAGTTTTCAGTCTCGGCGATTTGCGGAAAATCACTGAAGACGGCGTTAAATTTCGCTCGCACATTGACGGCTCGGAAAAATTTTTGTCGCCCGAAATTTCGATAGCAACTCAAGCCGCGCTCGGCTCCGATATTGCAATGGCTTTTGACGAATGCATTCCCTACCCCGCCGATTATGAATATACCAAAACTTCGACGGAAAGAACTCATCGTTGGGCGGAGAGAAGTTTAAACGCGGCGGCTAATCCCAAGCAAGGGATTTTCGGAATAGTGCAGGGCGGCATGTATGAAGATTTGCGCGAAGAAAGTTCAAAAGTTATCGGCGCAATGGATTTTGCGGGCTGTGCAATCGGCGGCTTAAGCGTCGGCGAGCCGCGTGAGCTTATGTATAAAATGCTTGAAGTTTCTACTAAGCATTTGCCCGAAGGTAAGGCGCGATATTTAATGGGAGTCGGAACGCCCGATCATTTGATTGAAGGCGTCCTGCGCGGCGTTGACATGTTTGACTGCGTATTTCCGACTCGCGTCGCTCGAAACGGAATGGCAATGGTTTCGCCTCAAACTTCTCCGCGTGGTCGGCTTGTCATGAAGAATTCCGAGTTTACCGAAGATTTTTCGCCGCTCGAAACGCATTGCGATTGTTACGCCTGCAGAAATAAATTCACTCGCGCCTATATCAGACACCTTGTCCGCGCAGATGAAATTTTCGGCTTGAGATTGCTCGCGCTCCATAATCTGCGTTATCTGCAAAGATTTATGACGAACATGCGCGAATCAATTCTTAACGATAAATTCTCCGAGTTCAGAGAAAATTTTTTTACGGCTTATGAAGGAGGCACACTTTCAGATGGAAAATGAAACGGCGGCGACATTGGCAAATTTCGCGCCGATAATCTTAATGCTTTTGATTTTTTATTTCCTGCTGTATCGCCCGCAGAAAAAGGCGCAGAAGGAACGCGAAGAAATGTTAAACAGTTTGAAGGTCGGGAGCCGCGTTATAACAATCGGCGGGATTTACGGGACGATAGTCAGCCTCACCGATGAGATTGTCATATTGAAAATCGCGGACAAAGTTGAGATTGAAATTGCTCGCGGCTCGATTAACGGCGTCGCGCCCAACGACAACAAATAAAATTAAAAATCGCCTTTTGACGGGCGATTATTTTTTTGTAAAGACTTCGCGCATTTCTTCCGATTGAAAAACTTCCCGCGCCTTTCCTATTTTCAACACGCGCTTATTCAGCAAAATAACTTTGTCGGCGAATCGCTCCAACATTTCCAAATCGTGAGAGATTAAGAGTATCGCCATATCTTCCGCCGCTTTGAGTTCGGCAACCAGTTCATAAAAAATTCTCATGCCGACTTTGTCGACGCCGCTTATCGGTTCGTCCAAAAGTAAAAGGTCGGGCAAAGGGTCGAGTGCAAGTGCCAATAAAATTCTCTGCAATTCGCCGCCCGATAATGCGCCCAATCTCCTGTCGATTAAATGTTCAGCCTTGACGCGCCGCAAATTTTTAATGACCCGTTCGCGAATGAATTTGGAACTGCACAGCCAAACCGGTCGCCACGTTAAACACGCCATAAATAAATCCAAAACGGTCGTCGGGGAAGTCGCATCGAATTTCAAAGTCTGCGGGACGTAGCCGATAATCGGGCGTAAATGTTCGCCCTTCGCGTCGAAGTAATTCAGATTGCCTTCGTGATTGACTTCGCCCAAAATCGATTTTAACAGCGTCGATTTGCCCGCGCCGTTCGGTCCGATTAAAGCAGTCAGCTCGCCGCAGTGAACAGTAAAATTTACGTCCTCAAAAATAATCAGCTCTCCGACTTTGACTGAAAAATTTTCTATCTGCGTCGTGCAAAGTTTAGATTGAGTATGTTTCATAACGATAATTTTTTAAATAACCTCGTCGCCAACCACAGCAAACAGATTGCGTAGGTCAGCAAAATTAACATTGACAGCGAATCAAATCCGTAACGTAAAAGACAACTCGTGTGAGTCAGCGGCAGAATTTCTATCACGAATCGAATAACGGGCGGCAATTCCGACGTTGAAAAGAATGTTCCGCATAAAAAACTCATCGGCATTAAAAGATAAGTGTTGACTTGCGCCAGCTCTTCATACGTTTGAACTTTCAATGCCGCGCAGAAACATACGCTCCCAAAAATTATCGAGTTCAAAATTATAACCGCCAAAAAATTTACAGGCTCCGAAAAAAATTTCAAGCCGGCTCCGAAAATCAGCGCGACGCCCAAAATTAACGCCGTCGAAATCAAAGCCCTCACTGTCGCCGATAAAATTTTCCCGATAACAAATGCCGCAGGCTCAATCGGTGCGCTTAAATATTCCTCAAGGCTTTTATGATAAACGCGCTCGGCATGTACCGTCGTTATGCTCATGTAGCTGACATTCATTGTATTCAGCGCGATTATTCCCGGTACCAAGAAATCAAGGTAACTGCCCGAAGCCATATTGATATTTTTGCCCAAGCCCCAGCCGAATGCCACCAAATATAAAATCGGCGTAACCAGTCGCGATAAAATGAATTTCTTCAATCGCCGCCGCAAAACTATCCAATCGCGCCACATTACCGTTAAAACGTCTTGAATCATGAATTCTTCAGCCGTTCGAGCCGTTCAATTTCCTTTTTGTGACTTTCGAGCGCGTAGCCGATTCGTATATGTTCTTCCTCCGTGAATTCGGGATTTTCATATGCCGCGCAGATTTTTTCCAGTCGAGCTTTAACCTCTGCCAATTCGTCTTCCAAAATAAATTTATCCTTCAGCGCGAAGCCGTATATCGCCAAAATTTGTTCGCGAATCGTCCGATAATAAGAATCTTCGCCCGAAATCTCACCGAGTAATTTCGCCATCTCCAAAATAATTTCAAGCGGTTCCTTGCCCGCATTTACCGATTCATTTAATTTTATGCGAAGTTCCTGTACCGCTCCAAAAAATTTCTTGTCTGCCATGTCATCACCACGTTAAATAAGTATAAGCACTGAAAATCGTCAGCAATATTATTTCTCCAATCAAAATCGGTTTCAAAGTTTTAAGCAAGTCCGCTTTGAAATAATCGACCGTCACGATTAAACAAACATGCGTCGGCGTCAACATTTGCCCCGCTACTCCGAATGCCATTGCCACGCCCGCCAAATTCAAATCGCCTGTGCCCATAGCCGCTACTATCGGCATTACTATTGCCACGTGCCCTTGACTCATGCCCGTTAAAATTCCGATTATCAACGACACGCAGGCGATTATTACCGGAATCGGCAACGGCGACGCTTGAAAAGCCGCAACTATTTCGCCCAAAACTTTCGTTACGCTCAAGATTTGGATAAAGTACAAAATGCAACAGATATTCAAGGACATTTTCCAATCGAACGCGCCCAAAAAAATTTCTTTTACTCCGACCCGCCGATTTACCGCCGCCAATACGAATACCCATGCCGCGACGATTAAGCCCGTTGCTATCGAGGCATTGAGCTTGAAGAAAACTACGACCATAAACACAGACGCCACAGGCATTAACGCCAAGATTAAGCCGTTGCGCTCGTGGCGAATTTCCGCCGCCGTCTCCGATATTTTCTGCGCGGACGGAATTTTTATCGGGCGAATCAAAACAAACCAGCCGACCGCTATAGCCAAAATCGTTACCCAGCATAAATGACTGATAAATTCACCGAACGTCACGCCCGCTATCGAACATGCCATTATCATTCCCGGTATTATCGGGCTTGAAAACTCGAACAAGTGCCGGAACCAAAAATTTATCGCGGATTTATGTTCGGGCGACAAATTTATTTTCTCGCTAAGCTCCTCGACTATCGGCGCGGAAAATCTCGCTCCGCCCACGCTCGGCAATAAGCCCAAAAACGCAGGCATCGCCGCCAATAAAATTCTCACGTTTGAAAATATCCGTCGCAATGATTTTACCATGTCGGTCAATGCGCCGCTCAATCGTAACTCAATTTCAAGGCACATGACAAAATACAGCGCGAAAATTATATCGTAAGTCCGTGTCAATGTAAAAGTTTCGTAAAACGCTTGCGCCAAATCAAAAGGACTCGCCGAACGCATTAACCAAATAAATAATCCGCTCGCCAACATGCACACGCCGATTTGTATTTTGAATCGCAACAGCACTATGATTATTAAAAGCGCGATTGTCAACAGTAAAAAAATATTCAAGTCCAAACTTCCTTATCAAGAGAAAAGGGACAAGAGCATAATCTCCCTTGTCCCTAAATCCTTAACCCTTTATCCTAATCAATCTTCTTTGTCAAGCAATTCGAGTTTGCCGCTTCTCGGATGGAACATCAGCCCGTGAATTTTAACGTCTTTGGGAATCAGCGGATTGTCGCGAAGTTGTTTAACGACCTTCATAACGTTTTCTTCGGGCTTTTGGAAACTGTCAGTCCATTCGACGAGTTCTTTCTCAACCATTTTGATTGCGTCGGGCGAAATGCCGCGTTCCAACATGCCGCTTGTAAGACTTTTTGAAGTCGTCTTCGCCATGCCGCATTCGTGATGCCCGATAATCGCAACCTCTTTAACGCCCAATTCGTAAATGCAAACCAACAGACTGCGAACCGTTGTATCGAAGACGCCGTTTAAGCAGTTGCCGACCGTCTTAATGATTTTCGCGTCGCCGCGCTTGATTCCGAGACAAGGCTCCAAAAAATTCACGAGGCGCGTATCCATGCAGGTGACGATTGCCAAATGTTTTTTCGGCAGTTTGCTGTCGTGATGATCTTCATGCTCGTAAGCTTTATACTCTTCCGGCAAATTCGCGCAGAAAGTTTCATTGGTCTGAAGCATTTCGTCAATAACCGACATCCTAATTCCTCCCAAAAAATTTTCCTGCATTTTATAACTGCTTGCGCTTAAAGTCAACGTGACCGAGTTTCTTAATCAAGAGCAAGCCGTCCAGCTCGTTCAATTTATCTTCCAACTCAAAGTCCGCGTCTTCCTCATAATAACGGAAAATATCTTCGCTCGTCTTCGTCTCAATGTAAAGATAACTTTCGTCCGCGTCGTCCACGCCAAGCCCGTAGCAAACAATTTCTTCCACGTTGATTCTGTCGTCGCCGAGTTTTATAAAGCGTTGAAAAGTTTCCATGCCGGTTGCTCCCTAATTCTTCCACAAAACGACGCCGCTGCGAGCCGGTATGTAAAGCTTAAGCCAGTCTTTATTATCTTTGTCGTAAAGCGGATCATAATTCGTCACGTGCTGAATATTATCGTTCGTCAAGCCGAATCCGCCAAAAGCTTTATCGTCCGTGTTGAGCATGACATCATAATCGCCCTTCGGAACCAAGAAACCGTAATCAACAAAAGATTTGGTCGGCGAGAAATTGAACACGAACAGTAAACGCCCGCGCATGTAAGCAAGTACTTGGTCGGCGTCGTCATGCCAAATTTCGCGAACGGGCAGATTTGCAAAGTCCGGTTCAGCCTTAATGACTGCCAACATTGCTCTGTCGAAGTCGCCGAGTTCATGATAGCACAGTGTCTTATCGTCAACCAAATTCCATTGACGCCGCGCATATTTATGACTCCAGCCGTTACCTTCACGCGGGAAATCTATCCATTCGGGGTGACCGAATTCGTTGCCCATGAAGTTAAGATAGCCGCCGTTTATTGTCGAAGCCGTAACAAGGCGAATCATCTTGTGAAGAGCAATACCGCGATGGACGACGCCATTTTCGTCGCCCTTGCGGAAGTGCCAATACATATCGGCATCAATCAAGCGGAAAATAATCGTCTTGTCGCCGACAAGTGCTTGGTCGTGACTTTCGGCATAGGAAACTGTTTTTTCATCTGCGCGGCGATTCGTCATCTCCCAGAAGATTGAAGACGGTTTCCAATCCTCGTCGCGTTGTTCCTTAATCATCTTAATCCAATAATCGGGAACGTTCATTGCAAGGCGATAGTCAAAGCCGAAGCCGCCGTCTTCAAATTTGCTTGCGAGTCCGGGCATACCCGAAACGTCTTCGGCAATCGTCACCGCGTCGGGCTTGACTTCATGAATCATTTTGTTAGCCAACATGAGATAGCAAATCGCGTTATCGTCTTGATGACCGTTGAAATAATCGCCGTAGCCGCAGAATGCCTCACCGAGTCCGTGACTGTAATAAAGCATTGAAGTTATTCCGTCAAAACGGAAGCCGTCAAAGTGATATTCCTGCAACCAATATTTGCAGTTGCTCAGCAGGAAATGGAGCACGTCATCTTTGCCGTAGTCAAAGCAGAGACTGTCCCAAGCGGGGTGTTCGTGGCGGTCGCCTTGATAGAAAAATTGATTCGGGTCGCCCGCCAAATTGCCTAAGCCTTCGACTTCATTTTTAACGGCGTGGCTGTGAACAATATCCATAATTACGCCGATACCCATTTGATGAGCGGTGTCAATCATATCCTTAAGCTCTTCGGGCGTGCCGCAACGACTTGACGGCGCGAAGAACGAACTGACATGATAACCGAAGCTCCCGTAATAAGGATGCTCTTGAATCGCCATAACTTGAATTGCATTATAGCCCGCCTGTTTGACGCGCGGCAAAATGTTTTCTTTAAACTCAATGTAAGTGCCGACTTTCTCGGCGTCCTGCGCCATGCCGACGTGGCATTCATAAATCAAAAGCGGTTTCGTATCGATTTTAAAGCCTTCGTCGTGCCACTCGTGCGGTTGAGGCGGATTCCAAACCTGCGCGGAGAAAATTTTAGTTTTATCGTCTTGAACGACGCGTTGACACCAAGCGGGAATACGTTCGCCCTCGCCGTTGTCCCAACGAACTTTCATTTTGTAAAGGTCGCCGTGTTTCATTTGATTTTCCGAGAGTTTGAGTTCCCAGTTGCCGCCTTCGACTTTTTTGCAACGATAAGCCTCATCTTTCTGCCAGCCGTTGAAATCGCCGATTAAATAAATGTCCGCCGCGTTCGGAGCCCATTCGCGAAATACCCAGCCATAATCCGTCTTGTGCAAGCCGTAATAGAGGTGTCCGCTCGCGAAGTCCGAAAGAGTTTTCTTGCCGTTTTGAGTGAGCTGAGAGATTTTCCAAACTGCGTGATCGTGACGACCGCGAATTGCCTCTTCATAAGGCTCAAGCCAGCCGTCCTTCGCTACCAACCCGATTTGTTCCTTTGCCATAATTTAGCCTCCCTTTAGTTGCAGTTAAAATTTTTCCACCGTGCAGATTGTAACAAAAAAAAGGACGCGGGAAAAGTGAAAGTGAAAACTTTTTTTGAAGGAAATATACTGTAGCGCAACGAAAATCAAGAAAAATTTTTTGTCGGGTGGAAAATCATGCTTGGAATAAAAAACGAGTGGCAAATCCTTGAGACAGGCAAGCCGTCAGATTTTTTGACGATAGCGGCGATAACTTTAACTTTTATCTTGGTGGTCGCGCTCAATATCTTTTTAATTTTCCGAATGACTTCACACCAGACAGAAGAAATCGGACAAATGCAACTTGAAAGTATTCGCAGCGAATTGCAGGGTAGCATTGACGACGCCGAAAGAATGACTTTGCGGGTAGCAGTCCGCGCAGAACAAATGCTTGCAATCGGTGCGTCTTATGAAACTCTCAAAAGTTTTTTCGAGCGTGAACAGCGCGAACAAAAAATTTTATCGAACGGCGAATGTTTTAATGTCTACATTGCCAATGACAAGTTGACGGTAATTCCCGATTTCCCGAATATGCCCGATGATTACAACGCAACGGAAAGAATTTGGTACAAAGGCGCGATGGAAAATGCCGGCAAAGTTTTTATAACCGAGCCTTATGTTGACGCGGCGGGGCACGGACTTTGCTTTACCGTGTCGCTTATGCTTTCCGATAAAAAAAGCGTCGTCGCTCTCGATTTCAATTTCACTAAGGCGCAAGATTCGATTATGAAAATGGATACGGGCTTCGACCGCACCGCGCTTATCGCCACTAAGGACGGCTTGATTATCGGGCATAAAGATAAAAGCCTTATCGGCGAAAGAGTCTTTAGGAAATTACCAAACTATCAAGGCATTTTGAAGGAAGTCGTGAATTCGACGGCGCACAGAAGTTTTGATGCCGAAGTCAACGGACGCTCCTGCAGAATTTTCAGCAGTCAAACGGATAACGGTTGGTATATGCTTTTGAAAGTCGACAGCTCCTCACTTTACAAAGATGATTATATCCAAATGATTTTGAATTCGGCGGTTAATCTCTGGATGATTGCGGTAATCGTCTTTTACTATCTTAAAAGCATGAAGAATCGTCTGCAAGCCCTTAAAGCTCTGCATGTCAAAGAAGAATTTTTATCTAATCTCTCCAAAGAATTGCGGACGCCGTTGCAAAAAATTTTGAAGGCATCAAATCTCAGCGGCGAGGAACGTCCTCTTGAAAGTGCCGCCAAAGTCCGCGAAGCGGCTCTTCAACTTTCCGACATGCTGGACAATCTTTTTTCCTTTTCAAACATAATGACCAAGCTCGATATGAAAATTGATAACCGCGTCGACAGCGAAATCAAACTTTCAAAAGAAAGTCACAAGGCTCGCCAAAGAATTATTTTCGTGCTGACTGCCGCATTGATTTTGCGATTGGGCGTTTCAATCGATACCAATTTGGGTTGGGGTGATACCAAAATGATTCGCGAAGTTGAGAGTTACGAAAATCGCCTGTCGAATTGGACGGCTGAACAGAAAAGTATTCTGGGCATGTTAGCCAATGTGATTTCCGAGCACCCCGAATTTATGGATAATTATTCCGACGCCGTGAAATTTCTCAACAGCATTGTTCAAAAATACCCCGATATTTCCGCTTGCTATTTGGCTAATCCGCATAAAAGTCATCAAATCATAATGAATAACGGTTGGGAGCCGCCGGATCCGACTTGGCATGTTGAGTTGCGCTCTTGGTATGTTGAAGCCGAAAATACCTCCAATATTCATGACGGCTTTACGGTATCGACGCCTTACGTTGACGACCGCACGGGGAATTATTGCGTGACGTTCGCCAAGATTGTTTACGGCAAGAACGGAGATTTTTTGGGGATTCTTGCGATAGATTTTTATATCGACCGACTGATTCAGATTTTGTCGACGAGTTACACGAGCGACGGCTACGCATTTCTGGTTGACAAGAACGGTACGATAATAAATCACCCGAATTCCTCTTATCAAATGTCGCACAATAAAATGACGGATATTTATTCCACCGAATATCGCGATGCTTATTCAAAAGGCGAAGATTTTTTGCTCAATGACTTTCACGGCAATTTTGTTACGTGCTTTGCCAAAAAAAATCAGCCGTCGAATTTTACGGTCGTCGTGGCGAAAAATTGGGTTGAGGTTTACGGGCAAGTGCTTTTCTTCGGCAGTGTATTCTTAGCGATTTATCTGCTTTGTATCTGGTTGGTCGTCACGCTCGTTGATAATATGTTGAAGTGGCAAAGCGAAGTTCAAGCGAAATTGAAAACGGCGGCAAAAACGGCATTGGCGGCTGGGCAAGCCAAATCTCAATTCCTCGCGCAGATGAGCCACGAAATCCGAACGCCGATTAATGCGGTTATCGGAATGAACGAAATGATTCTGCGCGAGTCGGACGATAAAGATATTCGCGAATACGCCGAGAATATTGCGGGCGCGGGCAAGACGCTCCTTAATTTAATCAACAGCATTCTTGACTTTTCCAAAATCGAAGACGGCAAAATGGAAATTATCCCCGTCCGCTACGATACCTTGAATCTGATTGACGATCTTGTTAATATGATTTACGAGAAGGCAAACAAAAAGAAGTTGTCGCTGATAACGAAAATCGACCCGAATCTCCCCAAAATTCTTTTCGGCGACGATATGCGAATCAAGCAGGTTATCACGAATATATTGACGAACGCGGTTAAGTACACAAAGCAAGGCACGGTTACGCTGACGATGAGCGGCGAAGTTATCGACGACGACAATTTTACACTTTATGTTTCCGTGAAGGATACGGGAATAGGAATTCATGAAGAGGATATAGAAAAATTATTTCAATCGTTCATAAGGCTTGACGAGACGAAGAATAAAAATATTGAGGGCACGGGCTTAGGGATTTCGATAGTCAAGGAGCTTTTGACGATGATGGGCAGTAAGCTTGAAGTGTCGAGTGTTTACGGTAAAGGTTCCGAATTTTCGTTTAAGCTTCGGCAAAAGATAATCGACAAAACGCCCGTCGGGATTTACGGTGAACACCATAACGAGCGGAATTACAAAGAGATTAAGGAAAAATATATCCGGGCACCGGGCGCGAGGGTTTTGGCAGTTGATGATACGGGCATGAATTTAAAAGTTATCAACGGCTTATTGAAGAGGAATTTGATTGTGCCCGACCTTGCCGACAGCGGCGAGAAGTGCTTACAATTTGCGGGGAAATATTTTTATCATATAATTTTTCTTGACCATATGATGCCGGAAATGGATGGCGTGGAAACTCTTAAGCGATTGCGAGAAATGAATTTGCCTGCCGAAACCAAAGTTGTAGTATTGACCGCAAACGCGATAAGCGGAGCGCGTGAGAGTTATATTGCCAAAGGTTTTGACGATTATTTAAGCAAGCCGATAGATGTAAACGCATTGGAGGCTATTCTTGCCAAATATTTGCCTTCTGAATTGATACTTGAGGACGAGGAAGAGACTTCGCCGCCCGAAGAAGAAATTTCGGAGTCCGCGCAGATTTCGATTGAAGAAAAAAGTTGTCCGTCAGTCGATTTTGAAACGGGGCTTGCAAATTGCATGGACAGCGAAGAATTTTTAAGGGAGATAGTTGAAGAATACATTACGGAAGATAAAACTGCCGAGTTGGAAAAGCATTTTGCGACAGGAAATTGGAATGAATACCGAATCACGATACACGCTTTGAAAAGTACTTCGCTGGTAATCGGGGCAACGGATTTGGGCGAAAAGGCTAAGGCGCAGGAATTTGCGGCTCGCGACGGAAATATTGACGTGCTTAAAGAAAATCACGCCGATTTAATGACGACTTATAAAAAAGTTCGTGAGGAGTTAAAAAATTGGTTGACGCCCGCCGATAAAAATTGTCCGTCAATCGATTTTGAAATCGGACTTGCAAATTGCATGGACAGCGAAGAATTTTTAAGGGAAATAATCGAAGAATACATTACGGAAGATAAAACCGCCGAGCTGGAAAAGCATTTTGCGACGGGAAATTGGAACGAATACCGAATCACGGTACACGCTTTGAAAAGTACTTCGCTGGTAATCGGAGCAATGGATTTGGGCGAAAAGGCTAAGGCGCAGGAATTCGCGGCTCGCGACGGGAATATTGACGCACTTAAAGAAAATCACGCCGACTTAATGGCAACTTATAAAAAAGTTCGTGAGGAATTGAGTCGTTGGCTGGAGGTCTGAACAATGGCGAAAATTTTAATCGTCGACGACGAAAAAATCATGTTGAGAATCGCGACGAAAATTTTATCAAAGGAGCATGAAATAATCTGCGCCGGTTCGGGCGCGGAGGCGATAGAAATATTTCAACGCGAAAAGCCGGATTTAATTTTGTCGGATTTGATAATGCCCGAAATAGACGGCTACGAATTGCACAGGATATTACAGGAGAAAAGTTCGGAACCGATACCGATAATTTTTATGACGGCTGACGAGAGCGACGAGAGTGAAAGCAAAGGTTTTGAAATCGGGGCGGCAGATTATATTCGCAAGCCGTTGAAGTCTGAAGTTTTATTGCGGCGCGTGAAGAATGTTTTGGATAAAATCGATAAGATTCAAGGCTTGACGGAAGCGGCAAATTTAGATTTGATGACGGGGCTTTTAAATAAAACAGCCGCACAGAGAGAAATAGCAAAACTCTGCGCGACGGGGCAAGGTGTTTTGGCGTTACTTGATTTGGATAATTTTAAACTTGTGAATGATTTTTACGGACACGCTATGGGCGACAAGATTTTGATTCAATTTGCCGAGCTGATAAGGGGCGTGATTCGTTCGACGGATTTGGCGGGACGAATCGGCGGCGACGAATTTCTTATCTTCTGCCAAAACATTCGCGACGACAAAATCATTTTTAACAAAGCACTTTTCCTTAATCATCAGCTGATAATTTCGGCGAAAAATTTTATGGGCGAGGATATGAATATTCCGCTCGGTACGTCGGTTGGAGCCGTTCTTGTTCCGGACGAAGGCAGAGATTTTGCGACGCTTATGGAAAAGGCGGATAAAGCCCTTTACAAAGTCAAGTATCATGGGAAACACGGTTGCGCCTTTTTCGGCGAGGCTGATTCATCGGAATCAACCGAGCATAAAAATATTTCACAGACGCAAATGATTTTAAGCGAACGGAATCACGAGGCGGGCGCGTATTTCATTGACTTTGAGAAATTCAAGGCGGTTTATCGATTTGAGGCACGATTGAATGATAATCTTCACATGCCGATAAATTTTTGGGAGCTGACATTGGAGACGGATAACGACGAGGCACGGGAAGATTTTTTGGAGATACTGATAAAAAATTTGCGACGGAGCGATTGCGTTACGCAATACGGGCGCGACCAATTTTTGATAATCCTTAATGATACGCCGTCGGAAAAAATTGAATCTGTCCGAGAAAAAATATTGACGGCATGGAAAGCCAAGAAACTCGGCGGAGAAATTATTTTTGAGTCGGGTAAAATTTTCTGAACCAAAAAACCCTCCGAATCAATCGAAGGGCTTTTTTTGTCTTAAGTTTTTACAGGACTGCCGCAAAATCCTCAGCCAGCTTTTCCAAATAATCACGCCGCTTTAAAATCGCGAGCCACTCGGCGGGAATAGATTCTGCTCCGTAATAAATTCCTGCCAAGCCGCCCGCAATCGCTCCGACCGTATCGGTATCTTTACCCAGATTGACGGCTTTAAGTGCAAGCGATTTATAATTATCGGTGTTAAGCATACACCACAGAGCCGCCTCCAGTGTGTCTACAACGTATCCCGAACTCCGAATTTCGTCTTCAGGGAGAGCGGCAAAATTTTCGTCGCAAAGCCGAGAGAACTTTTCAAAAGTTTTATCTATGCCGTAGAAATTTTTTGCGTCGTTCATGCCGAGTTCAAACGCCTCAGAAATATTTTTCCCGTTCAAAATCTGCGCGACTATCAGGGAATAAATTCCGCAAGCCATGCGGCTGATAGCGTGCCCGTGAGTCAGCGCAGAAAATTCATGAATAATTCTCAACTCGTCCGCACCGATTTTCCCGCGTGTGCCGAAAAGATACAACGTCGCAGGTAAAATCCTCATCAAGGAACCGTTGCCGTTGGAATTAATATCGGTCGCTCCGCATTTCGTCGGTATCAAAAGATTCCGCGAAAATCTCACTATCGCCGAACGCGTCGTATTGCCTATGTCAAATCGCTCGCCCGTTGCCGTAAACGCATCTCGTTCATACCACTTTAAAAAATTCTCCATAACGTCACGATATTCAATCCGCTTGCGCCGAATAATGCTGTCCATAGCCGCAACCGTTAAGCTCGTATCGTCCGACCATGTTCCCGCAGGTTGATTCCATGAACCGAATGCCCGCATGTTAGTTACGGGGTCGCGCTTCAAAACCTGTCGTGATTCAAATTCGACAGGTACTCCCAACGCGTCGCCGACTGCCAAGCCCAAAATCATTCCCTTTACTATCTTTGCGTCCATAAATCTAACCTCCCTTTGCAAAAAATTTCTTGTCCAATAAAAACGTCACCAACGCCACAAATTCCACACCGCTGAAAATCAGCAAGATAAACACCGGAGCAGGTAAATCGGTTGCCGGCGTCGCGAAAATGTGTTTCATTAAAATCCTGTCGCCGACTTGATTGAAGAACAGCCCCACAATTCCTATTGCCGATAATATGAACGCCTCAGCCACAAACAATATTTTGTGCCTTTGATATATATCCGTCAGCCCGAACAGATTCAAAAACTGATATAAAAATTCGTACCAATTCAAGCCGAAATGTACTCCGATTAATATCATCATGGCATACGGCGCGGCAACGTGTATTTGGTGAATCAGCACGCTGTTATGTATTTCAAGGCTCATTATGCCCGAAAATATGTAATTCGATATGCAGATACCCGTTATAAGCGTAACTTCCGCGCAGATTATCAAAGCAAGGTCTACCGTCGCCAATACAATTCTTCGCGGCGTTAATTTTTTCTTCATCATTGCGAGTCGACGACGATTAACGAATATGTGCAACAAAATCACTGCCGCCAAAGCTACGCCGAATATCTCATGAAGAATTTTGGGCATGAAATGAAAACACAGCTCCGCCGTAAACAGCGCAAATAATATTACGTCAAGCAATATACTTTTCATCAGTCTAAAATTTTATCCAATCCGATTGTTAAGCCGCGCAGGTTGCGAACTTTTTTGCAAGCCAAGACGACGCCCGGCATAAATGAATCTCTTCCCGTCGAATCGTGACGAATCGTCAGCGTTTGTCCAAGTCCGCCGAAAATAACTTCTTGATGAGCCACGTAACCGGGCAATCTCACGCTGTGAATTCTTATCCCGTCAAAATCCGCGCCCCTTACATTTGCCAAACGCTCCACTTCGTCGAGGTGCCCTTGCTTATGTGAAGGACGGACTTCGGCAATCATTTTGGCGGTTAATTCTGCCGTTCCCGACGGCGCGTCAAGTTTCTTGTCGTGATGAAGTTCAATAATCTCAACGTCGGGCATGTACTTTGCAATTTTCTGCGCAGTCAACATCATCAAGACTGCTCCCAATGCAAAATTCGGCGCGATAAAGGCGGGCGTGTTATTTTTTTCGGCAAGCTCGCGGATTTTTTCTTTAGCCTCGTCGCTCAATCCCGTCGTGCCGACTACCGGCGAAACTTTATTCTCCAAAGCAGTCATCACGTTATCGAAAACAACGTTCGGGCGCGTAAAGTCAACCATAACTTCAGGCGAATATTTTTTTAATGCCGCGTCAAGATTTGTTTCAACCTGTACGCCTTCAACTTCGCCCTCCAAAATATCGACCGCGCCGACCAATTCCAATTCGCTGTCGGCACTGACCGCGTTGCAAACCGTGCGCCCCATTCTGCCGAGTGCTCCGTTTACCAAAACTTTTATCACATTAAATCCCCCTTACATTTTTACAAATCGTCCGCCGTTTAAAAGATAAAGATATTTCTCGGCGACTTTTATTTTTAACAATGCCTCGACCGCCGCCGTATAAAGTTCAATCTGAATTCTGTATCGCTCGCCTATATCCTCCGAATCGCGGTCGGTCTTGTAGTCAAGCAAAATCCATTTCCCCGACTCGTCTTTGAACAGCAAATCGATTATCCCTTGTATAAAAATTTTCTCCTCCACATGAAAGAATTTCTGCGCGTCTATCAATCGACTAAACGGCATTTCGCGATAATATTCCCGTGAATTTATAAGCCGTTGTCCAAGTTCGCCGTCGAAAAATTTGGCAATCTTCTCCGCCTTAATCAGCTTGATATGTTCCTTTGGAATTATTTCGCGCTTTGCAAGTTCTTCAATCTGCGCGGCTATTCCTTTTGCCGATAAGTCGCCGCTCAAATTCAGACTCTGCATTACCTTATGCATCAACGAGCCGAATTCCGCGCCCGAAATATCTTTCTTCTGCATGAAGTTCGGTCGCCGATAAATAAATTTCTTCTGCGCGAAATGCTCAAGTTGCGGCAATTCCTCTTCCTCTGCGCGGCGTTTTAATTCCGTAACCGAAAGTTTCGCGGGGATATTGATTATTGAAGTCGACGAAAGTTTTTCGGGCACTTGTAAATTTTTCGACGCAGAATCGGAAAGCGGTCGTTCCTTTATCGCCAAAATTTCATTCAAAGTCACAAGCTCCGATTTTATGACGGGTGCCAGCGCGTCCTTTATCGGCAACAGCCAATCCATAAATTTTCCCGCCGATAAAATTTCGTAATCGCTCAGCTTGTCGACCTGCCGTAATTTTTCGAGTGTGCTTTTATAAGTCGTCCCGACCAAAAATAATTTTTCTTCCGCCCGCGTCAACGCCACATATAAAATCCTAAGCTCTTCGGCAAGTGATTCTTCCTTGATTTTCCTGGACACTGCTTGGGTCGCCAACGTTTTTATTTTCAGCAATGAACCTTTCGGCGTCCGATTCGCTCCTATTCCAAAATCGCGATGCCGGAATATCAAGCCCTGTGTATAATCGTCTTTATTAAATGATTTGCCGATGCCCGCTACGAACACTACGGGATATTCAAGCCCTTTGCTCTTGTGAATCGTCACGACGCGAACGACGTTTTCATTTTCGCCGAGTGTCGTCGCCGTCGGTAAATCTTTTTCCAGACCTTGAATCTTTTTTATGAACTCAATAAAGCGCGATAAGCCGCGAGCATTCGTTGATTCAAAAGTCGCCGCTCTGTCAATCAGTATTCGCAAATTTGCCTGCCGAGCGTCGCCGCGATTTTCCTTGCCGACCGAATCATAATAGCCCGTTTCCCGATAAAGCATACTCAATAATTCGGGCACTCCGAGTTGTCGAGCCGTGTCGCGCCAACGATTTATCTTCGACAAAAAATCTTTGCACTTATCCGAGCCGAGACTTACCGCCGTATAAAAATCGGTGTCGGGATTTGCAATTTTAATTTCGGCAAGCTCCTGCGCCGTAAAATTTCCAATCGGACTGAGCATGACGGCGGCAAGCGGTATATCCTGCCGCACATTGTCAAGCAACTGCAATAAGCTTATGATAATTTGAATCTCCGTCGCCCGAAAATAATTTTCTTCATCGGGCACATAAGCCGGCACTCCGTATTTCTTTAGCGTGTCGAGAATCTCAAAGGCGGTTGTCTTCGGCGAGCGGTGAAGAATTACAATATCCTTGAACTCAACGGGGCGATAAATTTTTCCGTCGCGCACAAGTTTTTTCGACGCAATCAACTTGTGAATCTTATCGGCGATAAAACGCATTTCAAGTTCAATATCCTTGCTGTCGTCGTTTCCGTCGCTCTCCTTTTTAATGTAAAAAAATTCGGGGCGTTCGTCAAAGTAATTTTCTCCGACTTCATAGCTTGCGCCGAATTGCAATTGCGCTTCCTCGTTGTAATCAATCTCGGTTGCCTGCTTATTCATAAGCCGCTTAAAAATTTCGTTG
Source organism: Selenomonadaceae bacterium (assembly GCA_017554285.1). GTDB lineage: Bacteria > Bacillota > Negativicutes > Selenomonadales > Selenomonadaceae > Quinella. Next base: position 646 of record JAFZIQ010000194.1, on the reverse strand, counting down.
ACCGCGCAGATAATCTTTTCCCGACTGCGGAAGTTTTTTGAGAGATTTATACAGCGATAATTTTCCATTTTGTCCTTGAAGTTGGCGGAATCGACAAGCCTGAATCGATAAATCGACTGCTTAACGTCGCCCACGAAAAATAAATTATCGCCGCGAGAAATTTTTTGGACAATCGCCTCTTGGACGCCGTTTGTATCTTGGTACTCGTCAACCATTATGAACTTAAATTTTTCACGATAAGCGGCGGCGACTTCGGGCGCATCATCAAAAATTTTCAGCGCGAAATGTTCCATGTCAGCGAAATCGATAATGCCGCGTTCGCGTTTGGCGTCGGCAAATTTTTTAGCAAAATCTTTTGTAATCCGCACAAGTTCCTTTATCGGCTCAAAAAGTTCGCGAACGTCAGAAATCATTTTGTCTTCGGGCGCGAGGAAATAATTTTTACGCAGATTCTCAAGCTTATCTTTGTAACCGTCGCGCAAATTTTTAATTGTGTCCTTGATGATTAACTTGTCGCCGACAAATTTCCCGCCTCCGAAACTGTCAAATTTTATCGTCCAAATTTTGTCGTATGTTCTATCCCAATCGTCGCGAGAAATTTTTAAGTCGTTAAGCTGATTAAAATCTTTGGCAATGACATTAACCT
>JAFZIQ010000193.1 GCA_017554285.1 Selenomonadaceae bacterium | reverse complement strand
GTAGTGGTTCGGGTCGGGCAAGCCGTTGGCGTTCGTGAAATTGGTATTGACTGCGCCCAAATCGTGAGCCTTTTGCGTCATGCGGGCTGCGAATTCGGGAACATTTCCGCCGCAATGTTCGGCTATTGCAATCGAGCCGTCATTGCCCGAAACTAACATCATGCCGTAAAGCAACTCACCCAAAGGAATTCTTTCGCCGACATCAAGCCAAAGCGTCGAGCCTTCCGCGTTGTAGGCTCCGGGTCCGACCGTGACAATTTCATCAAGTTGATTACTTTCAAGCGCGGTTATCAGCGTCATCATCTTTGTTGTACTTGCCGGAAACATATGCTGATCGGGATTTCGTTCGTAAAGTACATGACCTGTCGACGCCTCAATAACGATAGCCGCCGTCGCCGTCACGTTCGGTAAAACATCGTCGGGCGCAACGGGGCGGGTATTCTGAATCGGCGTGACCGAATAACCGGGGTTGAGTCCCGAATTTTCCGAAGTCAACGCTTGCATGGGGCGAGCGATTTCTCCTTTCGGAGCCTCGTCCAAACGCATTAATTCAGACGCCGGCATTCCCACCGCTCCCGCCAACGCGCCGTAAATTATAAATGTTATTGTGATTGCCGCCGCTGAAAATTTTCTAAAGTTCAAGTGCATCTCTCCTTAATCATGAAAAAATCCTGCTTGATTATAAATTTCCCGCGCCTTCTTGTCAAAAATTATGCGACGAATCTTGCAACAAAAAATCCCTCCTTGCTCGGAAAGGATTTTAACATAAGTAAAATTTTATCGCCCGAAAATTTTTATTTGGCAAGCGACCAGTTGGCTCCGCTGTGAATATCGACGACCAACGGCACCGAAAGTTTCATAACGTTTTCCATTGAATCGCGCAGAATTTTTTCTACTTCGGCAAACTCGGAGTTTTTAGCCTCAAGGACAAGTTCATCGTGCACTTGGATAATAATTCGGCTCTCAAAGCCGCGCAGATTTTCTTCCGCTTTAATCATCGCCAATTTGATAATATCAGCCGCAGAACCTTGAATCGGAGTATTCATCGCCATACGTTGCGCAAGCGAGCGCACATTAAAATTGTTGCTGTTAATCCCGTATAAAGCTCTGCGCCGCCCGAACATCGTCATAACATAGCCGTGCAATTCTGCCTGCGCGACCGTTACATCAAGAAAATCTTTAACGCCGGGATAACGCTCGAAGTATCGAACAATATATTCGCCCGCCTCTTGTCTGCTTATGTGCAAATCCTGCGACAAGCCGTAATCGCTTATGCCGTAAACTATTCCGAAATTAACCGCCTTAGCCTTGCGCCGTAAATCGGGCGCCACTTCTTCAATCGGTACACCGAAAACTTCAGAAGCCGTCCGCGCATGAATATCCTGCCCCTTAATAAAGGCGTCGATTAAATTTTCGTCGCCCGACATGTGTGCGAGCAATCGAAGTTCAATCTGCGAATAATCGGCTGATAAAATGCAATCGTAGCCTTCGCCGGGCACAAACATTGCGCGAATTTCTCTTCCCTCTTCGGTGCGAACGGGGATATTCTGTAAATTCGGATCGGAACTCGACAATCTGCCCGTCGCCGTCACCGTCTGATTAAAGTTGGTGTGAACGCGCCCTTGCTTGTCAATGAGTTTAAAAATCCCGTCCAGATAAGTCGATTTTAATTTCGTCAGCGCACGATAATCCAAAATCTTGGAAACTATCGGATGCCGCCACTTAATTTCCTCCAAAACTTCGGCATTGGTCGAAAAACCGTTTTTGGTTTTCTTGACAGGCGGCAATTTCAAACTCACAAATAAAATTTCGGCGAGTTGCTTGGGCGAATTTATGTTGAAAGTTTCGCCCGCCAATTCGTAAATATCATTTACAATCGCGTTGATTCGTTCCGAAAATTCGGCGGCTTTTCCTTTGAGTCGAACCTTATCGACGAGGACGCCGCGCATTTCCATCTTAGCCAAAACCTCAGTCAACGGCAATTCGATTTCCCGATAAAGTTTCGTCAGGTTTGAATCGGCTAAATTTTTTTCGTATTGCGGAGCGAGTTTTTCAAAAATCTTAACCGTCTCCGTAAAATTTTTGTCCATTCCCAATTCGCTGTTCCTGAACGTTTTATCTTGTTCGGGATAAAGCAAATACGCCGCCAATTCCAAGTCGAAAAATCTTTCAAGGTTGGCGATTTTGAAGACATGGAGATAATTCTTTAAGCCGTTCAAAATAATTTGCCCGCCGAATTCGTCAAGGATTTTCTGAACGTCATCGCTTTTTACCGTGAAAACTTCTCCGTCAAAAATTTTTATCGCAAAATGTTTCATATTAAACTCGGCGATTGTCAATTTCTCTGCCGCCAAAATTTTTTCAAAATCAATCGACGGAGCTTTGGGAGGCGGCGGAGTGACGGGAGGGATATTTTCGGGCGCGGGAGCAAAAAGATTGCTTTCCGGTTCGGGAGCACAGACATTTTCGGCATCAAACAGCTCATGAATTTTTTTCTTGGCGAAGTTGAGGGCGTAGCGGCGGCAAAAATCATCGGCGCGTTCGAGGTCGGGCTTAATCTCAAAATCCTTAGCCTTGAAAACAATTTCGGGAACATTGCAGACAATCTGCGCGAGTTTCTTACTTAAAATCGCGGTGTCGGCGAATTTCTCAAGGGCGTCGCGAACTTTTTTTGTTTTAATTTCTTCGCGATGTTCGAGGACGTTTTCAAGTGTGCCGTATTCTTGAATCAGCGAAGTAGCAATTTTCACTCCGATTCCTCTGACGCCGGGAATATTATCGGACGGGTCGCCGCGCAGTCCTTTATAATCGATGAGCAACGGCGGTTTAAATCCGTATTCTTCAAAAAATCTTTGCCCGTCGTAAGATTCAATACGTGCATTTTTATTCAGCAGAACTTTGGTGGAAAAGTCGATAAGTTGGAAGGCATCATGATCGCCCGTCAAAATTTCTATGAAACAATCTTCTGCAGAGGCTTGAGTTGCCAAAGTGCCGATAATATCATCAGCCTCGTAGCCCGCCGCCGCGCAGGTTTTTATGCCGATTACTTCGATAAATTCTTTGAGCAAGGGCAGTTGAGCGGCTAAATCATCGGGCATTTCTTGACGAGTTGCCTTGTAATCGCTGAAAATTTCATTGCGGAAAGTTTTTTTGGACTTATCGAGAGCGACAGCCGCCAAATCGGGCGAATTCTCTCGCAGGATTTTCAAAAGAATATTTGCGAAACCCGTAACCGCTCCCGTCGGCTCGCCGTTCGGGGAAGTCAACGCGGGCATCGCATAAAATGCCCTGTAAAAAAGGCTGCTGCCGTCGATTATCAAAAATTTTTTCATACTTTTGCCTCCTCCGGTGTTTTAGGTTGCAATTCGGATTTAGTTTCTTCGGGCGGTTGAACTTTTTCTTCCGATTGAGATTCTTCGGGCTGAATTTTATTTTCCGGCTCGGTGATTTCTTCTTTGGGTTCCTCAAAAGGTTTTTCGACGGTAGTTTTACGCTTCTTGCGTTTCTTATCTTCCTTAGGCTTTTCGACGGGCGGAGCGGCTATCGGCATGGATTTAAAGCGAAAAATTTTTTTGCCGTCCGTGCCTGTCTGCAAGCCGCCTTCGATATTGAATAAAATCATTGCATCATCGGCGTTGCAATAAAGTTGTTCCTTGCGTTCGTAGCAAATGACTTTGCCGAATTTGCTTTTGAGACTCGCCTCCGTTTTATTCCATTCGAGTTTCATACGCAAAATCTTGGCGATAGGAACTGCAGGCAGATAAGAAATTCCGTCGCGCAGTACGGCTTTGGCAAAGTATGTGTTATTATTGGCGTTGGTCGGCTGAGTAAGTTCGCCGTTGATTTCAACGTTGTAAGGCTTGCCGACAAAAGTCGGTTCGCCGTCGGACGCTTCGATTTTCTGAGAAATTTCGTATTCGCTCTCGAAAGGCAATACGCCGAATGGTTCCAGCCACTTGGTCACGTCGGCAACCGTGACATTTTGCATACCGTAGCCGTCGGGGTAAATGTAATAAACAACATCATCATCATCATTTTTTTCGACGACGACGCGATTATAAGTTATTTCGACGGGCGTACCGACTTCGACGGCGTCAAAAAGTTCCTCAACGTCGCGTTCGTTCATGCGAATGCAACCGTTTGAAACGTAATACCCGATACTGTCAGGGCGATTGGTGCCGTGAATTCCGTAGTTACCGTAAATTTGCATCCAGCGATAACCGAGCGGATTATCCGGACCGGAAGGGATTTCGTATTCGGGATCGGAGGGGTCTATCCATGAAGGATTAATCGCCTTCTCGGTGATTTTGAAATAGCCCGAAGGCGTCGGCGTACTGACTTTGCCCAAGCCCAAATGATACATTGCAATTCGGGTATTGCCGTCGTAAAGCAACATAAGGCGACTTGCCGAGTTGATAAAGATTTTTTTCTCAGCCTGCGCGGGCGCGGCGAGCAAAGTTAGGATAAAAATAATTGCCGTGAAAAATTTCAACGCGCTCATCTTGAAACTTCCTTTCCAAAAATATTCTTAGCCAATATATCAAGCAATTATGAAAAACTTTTGAAGCCCTTCACAAAGCCGCGCAGATTCGCTAAAATAAATCAGAAAATTTTTTGGGGAGGTAAACAACATGAGAACTATTCACACGGAAAACGCGCCTGCCGCTGTCGGTCCTTACAGTCAGGCGATTAAAGTAAACGGGCTTTTGTACACGTCGGGGCAAATCGCAATCGACCCTGTTGTCGGAAAAATTGTTGCGACGAATATTGAGGGGCAAGCCGCGCAGTGTTGTAAAAATTTGGGCGCAATACTTGAGGCGGCAGGCTACGATTTCAGCGAAGTTTTCAAGACGACGTGTTTCCTCGCCGACATTGCCGATTTTAAGGCGTTCAATGAGGTTTATGAGAAATATTTTATCAGCAAACCTGCGCGGAGTTGTGTGGCTGTTAAGGATTTGCCGGCGGGCGCACTCTGTGAGATTGAATTAATCGCCGCCAAATGAGCCGCTTTGAAAGCGGCGGAACAACTGACGCGCTTTGGCGTCATAAATCTTTTGCTTTCTCGCCGCGAAATGAGGTTTAGATGATTTGGAAATTATCCGAGTTGAAAATTTGCGTTACGTCTATAAAAGTTCTTCGGGCGATAAAGTTGCGCTTGACGATATAAATTTTTCGATTAACGACGGAGAATTTGTCGCGATAATCGGCACGAACGGCAGCGGTAAATCGACACTCGCCAAGCATTTTAACGCGCTCTTATTGCCGACGACAGGCAAAATTTTTATTGACGGACTCGATACTTCCGACGAAAAAAATCTTTGGGCTGTTCGCGAGAATGTCGGAATGGTTTTTCAAAATCCCGACAGCGAAATAGTCGCGGCGATTGTTGAAGATGATGTTGCATTTGGTTTGGAGAATTTGGGCATTGAGCCGAATAAAATTCGCGAACGTGTAGATTTGGCATTGGACGCAGTGAACATGAGCGATTATAAAAAATTTGCTCCGAGTAAACTCAGCGGCGGACAGAAACAGCGAATCGCGATTGCTGGCGTGATAGCAATGGGCACGAAAATTATTGTCTTCGACGAACCGACAGCCATGCTCGACCCGATGGGGCGACGCGAAATTATGCAAATGGTTAAACGATTGCACACGCAAGGCAAGACGATAATTTACATAACGCACTTTATGGAAGAGGCGGCGGAGGCACAAAGAGTTTTCGTTATGGAGAGCGGGCAAATAATCCGAGACGACACGCCGCGAGAAATTTTTACCGACGTTAAGGAAATGCGGCGGCTTGGTTTTGATATTCCAGTAGCCGCAGAACTTGCCGACCGACTTCGCAAAAAAAATTTCAAACTCCCGCCGAAAATTTTAACGGCAGATGAACTTGTCGAGGCGTTGAAATGATTTCAGTTAAAGACGTGAGTTATATTTACATGAAGGGCACACCGTTTGAAAAGACCGCGCTTGAAAATATTTCGTTTGATGTGGCAGAGGGCGAAGTTTTGGCGATAGCGGGGCATACGGGCAGCGGTAAATCGACGCTGATTCAAATTATGGCGGGCTTGATTGATTTACAAAGCGGCTTCGTTGAAATTGATAATCTTCCTGTCACCGATAAAAAAATTCGTCGGCTTGTGGGGATTGTCTTTCAATATCCCGAACACCAACTTTTTGAGGAAACTGTTGAGCTTGATATTGCCTTTGCTCCAAAAAATTTCGAACTTAGTGACGCTGAAATATCTGCGCGGGTTGAAGAAGCTATGCGGCTGGTCGGATTGCCTCCCGAATTGAAAAAAGTTTCACCGTTTGAATTATCGGGCGGACAGAGGCGGCGCGTTGCAATCGCGGGAATACTTGCACTCAAGCCGAAATATTTAATTCTGGACGAACCGACGGCAGGTTTAGACCCGCTTGCAAAAGAAAATCTGCTGAAAGAAATTTTCGGCACCGTAAAAAAATCGGGCGTCACAATAATTTTAGTCTCGCACAACATGGAAGACATCGTCCGCTTTGCAAATCGTGTAATCGTCTTGGCGCAAGGAAAAATTTTATTCAACGGGACGCCGCGTGAACTTTTCGTGCAAGATAAAATTTTAGCCCGCGCAGGTTTGGAACCGCCGCCGATAACTCAACTACTTCACAAGCTCGGCATTGAAGAAAATATTTTATCGCTCGACGAAGCCGAAAAGATTATTCTAAGGCGTTTTCACTTGCCAAATTCAACATAAATGCTATAATGCAATCATTTTAGACGAGTACAAGACTTGTTTAAAAAATCTAACGGGAGGTTGATAATTTGAAAGTCGTAATTCTTGCCGGAGGATTCGGAACCCGTATAGGTGAGGAAACGAAATTTATCCCTAAGCCGATGATTGAGATAGGCGATAAGCCGATACTCTGGCACATAATGAAAATTTACTCTTATTGGGG
>JAFZIQ010000192.1 GCA_017554285.1 Selenomonadaceae bacterium | reverse complement strand
TAGTCGTAATTACACTTTTTTAACGTGGTAGTCATCCACGATTCAAATATAGCTTTTAAGGATTTTAAAGTCAAGTGGCGATTCATCTCCCGCCTACGCTAACTCTTAGAGGCGGGAGTATTCTCGCTTATTTTGGATAAAATCGTTTTCTTGCCCGTATTCAACTAATCGCATTTGCCTACGCTCTGCGCGAGTAGAATAATTTTATCGTCAGAGAGTTTGGCGACTTTTTTAAATTCATCGCGATTGATTGAGCCGCGTACACAATTTCCCAAGCCTTCAGTCTCGGCGATAAGGGCGACGCTTTGAACCATTGCGCCTGCGGTTATGTTGGCAAAAGAAATCTGCGCGTCACGGGGCGGAATCATTCTTGCATTTGCCCAAGCGTCGGGCGTTTCGACGTAAACGAGATTGACAGCCGCCTTTCCAACAAAACTTTGCCCTGTCGTAGTGACGGAGCGGAAATCGCCTTCGGCAATCAGCTTTAATTTGTGATTCGCAGGGTCGTAAAGGTAAATGCCCTCTTTGGTGACGGCGTAGACTTCGACTGATTGAACACCAAGAGCCGCAGGATTAACGCGCTTGCCGTCGTCGTGAGTGATACCGTTAGCCGCCCAGAGGATTTTAGATAACTGCGCGGATGTCAAATCTTTATCGACAAAATTCCTGTTGCTCCTGCGCTGTTGAAGGGCTTGCGTTACGGAAAGTTCTTTGCTTTTAACTTCGACCGTCGGCAGAATTATTTCGTTCTGCGCGGCGTAAGAAGTTGCTGACATCATAACAATCACCGCCAATGTTAATAAAAATTTTTTCATGACTGCCTCCCAAGTTGATAATAGCCGCCCGCTTCCAAGAATTTGCAATACTCATCGACTGCGATAACAAAATTGGTGAACCCGTCCTTATATCCTGCCGCCGTGAGTTTATTCATATCGGCTTCGGTGAAACTCTGATATTTGCCGCGCAGTTCATCCGGAAAATCGCAGTAAGTGATTTTAAATTTCTTCATTCCCATTGATTCAATCATGGCGTTTCCGACTTCGTTAAAGGTGTGTGCGTGCCCCGTGCCGCAGTTATAAATGCCGTTAGCAATATTGTTTTCCAGACACCACAGATTGATTTTCGCCACGTCCTTAACGTAAATGAAATCGCGTTTCTGTTCGCCGTCTTTGTAGCCGTCAGTGCCTCTGAACAATCGCGGAGCACCGCCGAGTTTCATACGCTTATAAATCTGATAGAAAATGGACGCCATTTTACCTTTATGGCATTCCTGTTGCCCGTAAACGTTGAAATAGCGCAAGCCGATAATTTTACTCGGAATTTTATCTGCGAATTGGCGAACATAGCGGTCGAACATGAGCTTTGAAAAAGCGTAGGGATTCATGGGATTTTCGCAAGCCTCTTCTTCGCGGAAACCTTTCTTGCCCATGCCGTAAACCGACGCGCTCGACGCATAGATAAAAGGAATTTGCTTTTTAATGCAAGCCTTGAGTAAATCTTTTGAGTAATCGTAATTGGTTTTCATCATGTAGTTGACATCATACTCCATAGTATCGGAGCATGCGCCCTCGTGGAAAATCGCCTCGACTTTGCCCAAGCCGTCAACGCCCTTAATGAAATCGTCCTTATGCTGATAGTCGATAAAGCGCAAGCCGATTAGATTTTTGTACTTGTCATCGCCGCCCAAATCGTCAACGATCAGAATATCTGCGCGACCGCGTTCGTTGAGAGCGCGAATAATATTACTGCCGATAAAGCCCGCGCCGCCCGTTACTATAATCATAAAAATTCATCTCCTTTTTTTCTGTCATGATAGCAAAAAAAAATCCCCGCGTCATTAGCAGGGAGAAAATTTTTTATAATCAGAGAAAAGCTTGTCCGAAATAAACCACGCAACCCATAATGATAATAAACGGCAAGTAAACTTTGACGGCGAATTTCATAATCTGGGACTCGACACCGAACGCGCCGACAGCCGCCGCACCGATTGCGATTGATTGCGGGGAAATGATTTTGCCGACGCAAGAGCCAGCCGCATTAGCCGCCGCTATCCAAGCTTGAACTGCTTCATTTGCGCCGATTGCCACAGCCGAATCAACTTGCAGTTTGCTGAGGAGGACGCAACTCGAAGTTGCCGAACCCGTAATAAACGCGCCGATTGAGCCGATAAGCGGCGAAATAAACGGATAGAAATCGCCTGTCGCCGAAACCGTCGCATTAGCAACAGCCATGGTCATTCCGCTGTAGCCCATAATACGCGCAGTAGCAATTATGGTGATGATTGTTATAAAGGTGGGAATCAGAGTTTTGAACGTGCGATTGAGGACGTTTAACATATCGCCGACAGTGGCTTTATTGACGAAGCCCGCGATAATGGCAGAAATAAAAATCAACGTGCCCGGAGCGGTGAGCCATTGGAAAGTTAAGGGCGCGGCGTCTTTACCGGTGTAAATCATCACTGAGGTTTTGACGGACGCGAGGACACTTTGAATCGGCGGGAACATTTTAGAGCTTAACATAAGGAAAATAAAAATCAGAATGAACGGGAGCCACGCTTTAACCGCCTCGCCCGGCGTTATGGAGAAATTTTCGTTGTAGTCGTCAATCTCATATTCAGGGTCTTTAATGGGAAATTTCTTGGCATAGACGACCAGAGAAGCCATAGCGAAAACCGCGCCCGCGATACCCGCCAAATCTGCGCCCATTGTGGCGGCTCCGATTACCGAAGGTATACAGAATCCGAATCCGCCGATTAAGCACGCGGGAATCATTCCTTTTAAACATTTAAAGCCGCCGAAGGCAACGAGCATAATAAACGGCATAAGAATTACCATAGCACCGAGTTGCACAGTTGTATACGTGGCTATCTGCAGAGGATCAAAGTTGGTGAGTTTGGCGAGCGTTGTCAACGGCAAACCGACCGAGCCGAATGAACTCATTGCGGCATTGGATACCAAACAGGCGATAACGGCATTAACGGGCGTGACACCCACCGTAACCAGCATACTTGCGCCTATGGCTACCGCCGTGCCGAAACCCGACATGCACTCAAGGAAGGCACCGAAACCCCAACCGATTATTAATATTAACATACGCTTATCAGTGCTGACGGAGCTGAGCATGTCTTTAATTTTTTCCATGCCGCCGGTTTGAACCGTTAAGTTATAAGCGAAAATCGCCGACACGATAACGCCGAGAATTGGCCATACAGCCATAGCCGCGCCTTCAATCGTTCCTGTCAATACGTCTTGCAACGGCATGTCGAAAGATTGCCACGCTATCATAAATGCGATAATCAGCGCGACAGGACACGCCTTCCACGCCGGCAATTTCAAGACGCTCAGCGCGACGATTAGCCATAGTATTGGTGCTAATCCTTGAATAAACATTTCCTCAACCCTTTCTAAAAAAACGTTTAACCCACTAACCTCTAAGTTGTATTAAGATTTTTTTTATATCGTCGGACAGTGGAGCCGTGAATTGCATAGGCTCCTTAGTTGTCGGGTGAATCAAATTCAATGTATGCGAATGAAGTGCTTGCCCCTTTATCTCAAAAGGATTTTTCCGCGCAGTGTATCTGCTGTCGCCCAAAAGCGGATGACCTATCGCCGTCATATGAACTCGGATTTGATGAGTCCTGCCCGTTTGGAGTTTGCACTCGACGTAAGTAAAATTTTCAAACCGCTCAAGGACTTTAAACTCTGTAACTGCGGGCTTGCCGTCGGGAGTAATCGCCATTTTTTTTCTGTCAACCTTGTCGCGCCCGATTGCTCCGCTGATTATCCCCGCATTGTCTTTTAAAACGCCGTGCACAATCGCCAGATAAGTCCGCGTCGCCGTTTTATTTTTAATCTGCGCGGCTAAGTTAATGTGAGCGGCGTCCGACTTCGCAACGACCATGACGCCCGAAGTATCTTTATCAAGGCGATGAACTATGCCCGGTCGTTTGACGCCGTTAATCCCCGATAAATCTTTGCAGTGATACAGCAACGCATTAACCAAAGTACCGCTCTTAACGGTCTCGGCAGGGTGAACAGTCATACCGCGAGCCTTGTTAACGACGATTATATCCGCGTCTTCGTAGAGAATATCGAGCGGCAGATTTTCGGGCAAATATTCAACTTCGACGGCGTCTGACTCCTTAATAAAAATTTCTTCGCCGCCCGTGAGTTTGAAACTTGCTTTAACCTGCGCGGCATCAACGGTTATCAATCCGTCCGCAATCATTTTCTGAATATGCGAACGCGACCACTCCGAAAATTTTTCATTAAGGTAAACGTCCAACCTTCGCGGAGTTAAATTAATTTCGACGTTGCAAATCATCTGCCGATACCCTCTACCGAATTTTTATCGAGCCGAAAAAGTATCGCGTAAATCGTAAAGCCGACGCCCAAAACAATCGCAATATCGGCGACGTTGAAGACGGGCCAAATCCTGAAGTCAAAGAAATCGACGACGCAACCCGTCTGGATTCTGTCAATCAAATTGGCAACCGCGCCGCTCAAAATCGCTATCGCGCCGAATCTGAGACGACCGTCCGCCTTTTTAAGCATGGGATAAAAATACGCCGTCGCGAAGATTAAAGCCGCGCCCGTAATCAGTAAAAACATTCTCTGATTCGATAAAATCCCGAACGCCGCGCCGGGATTTAATACGTAAGTCAAATGGAAAATATCTTGCAGAATGGGAACGGATTCGCCCGGTACAAACATTCTCATAACAAATGCTTTGGAAATTTGGTCGAGCGCGACGACTCCGACGAATAAAACTTTCTCCCAGTTATAAAAGATTATTGCAAAGATTAATTCGATAATCAGCAGAACATTTTTAAAGAAATTTGCGAGCGTTTTCACTTCGCCGCCTCCTCATTGGACTTGGGCGCAAAAACATTTTTTATCCGACTGTAGATTTTTGTTTGGTCAGAAACTGCGGTTTTTTTTTCAGCGGAATTGGGTTTGGTGGCAACGTCGACAAGGTTAATTTCTTCGTCCTCAATAAGTACGGGGACTTTTTCGGGCTTAGGCTTTTCGACGGGCTTAGGTTTTTCAACGGGCTTGGTTTTTTCAACGGGCTTAAGCTTTTCAACGGGAATTTCGGGTTCCTTAGCGACGGGCTGAACGGGCGGAAGAATTTCTTCTTCGGGTTCGGCTTTATCGACGGGCGGGAATTCGATTTTGGAAACTTCGATTTGCTGAATGGTTTCGAGATTTTGATTGGTTATTGCCAATTCCGATTCGAGAGCGGTACGAATTTTGAGGAGGAACGCATTTTTTTCGCTGATGATTTTGCTGTAATCCTCCAAGATTGCGTCGCGTTTGACAGTGGCGGCTTTAAGTTGTTGTTGCGCTTCCAAGCGAGCCTGTTCGCGGATAGTCTGACATTCGCGAGCGGTATTTTCCTTCATTTCTTCGGCATTTTTTCTTGCAGCCGAAATAACTTCGTCGGCGGTTTTCTGCGCCATCAACAAGGTATCGTTCATAGTCTTTTCGAGCTTGCGATACCGTTCCATTTCAACTTCGTTTGTATTGATTTGATTTTTGAGTCGTTCGATTTCGCGCTGGAGCTTTTCAAAATCGGCGACTATCCTGTCGAGGAAATCATCAACTTCATTTTCGTTGTAGCCGCGAATACTTTTCTTGAATTGATGATTATGAATATCCATAGGCGTGAGCAAATTATATCGCCTCCCAATTAATAGCCGTCATTAAGGAGTGGCGGCTTTTTTGAATCTCTTTCGGCGGCTAATTCGTCTGCCAATATCCAACCTGCGGATTCCAACATGGCAACGCTGATTGAGGGCGCGACGAGTTGACCGACTACGGGCACGACTTTAGATATTTCTTTGGCGATGACTCTTATGGGCTGTTTTTTCATAGTGGCGATAATGGCATTAATCGCCATATTTTTTGCGACAGCTTCTGTAATGGAGCCGCCGAAGACCGACGCGAGAGCCATAGCCATAGTTGTCATAGTGACGGTATCGACAGCAATGCCGACAGCCGGTATAGGTACTAAATTTCCTGCCGCCGCCGCTGCCGCGTGTCCGTGAATTATTTTCCTGCATTTACTTTTTTCTTTCTCTGTAATTGGCAAAAGACATCGCCTCCGTTTTTAGCTTTAAGCTTTGAGCTTTGAGCTTTAAGGGTTAAGGTTTTTCTGAAAGCTGAAAGCTGACACCTGAAAGCTTAATTTAAAAAAATCTTTTCAACAAAACGCCGACTCGACCCTTTTTGGTCTGTCCGCGAATTTCGGCAACCTCAAGGCGTCCGCGCCCGCGCAGGCTCAAAATATCTCCTTCCTTAACGGATTGAGCCGCATTTTTAACATTTTGCCAGTTGAGTTTAATTTTTTCGGCGGCTATTTCCTGCGCGGCTTTTGAACGAGACATGCCGAAACCTGCCGCCGCTATGGAATCGACTCTTAATGAAGCAACCGTCGCTTGAATTTCTTTAATGCGTTCCTCTTTGGGCGCAATGTTATCGAGTTCGTCAAGGGTTGCGGTTACGGTTGTACCGCCGATTTGAGTTAAATTGGCAATGAAGTAATCGCACATTTTCCTATCGACGATAATTTTGGCGCAATCCTTAGTCGCGATAATATCTCCGATAAATTGACGGTCGACGCCGAGACTCAAAACAGAGCCGAGCACGTCGCGATGACCGAGCCGAGCAAATTCGCCGTTCCATTCCGCCTTGATAACTGCCGTCTCAAAATTCGGAGTGCCTTGAAAGTCTGTATGGATAAAGGCGGCGCGTTGACGTTCGGCACCTTGATAACCGCCGTAAAAATCGGTTTTGAGTTCGCCGAGAGTATTGGCGACGACGTTGGCGATTTCCTGTTCATAGGGCGACAGAAAATTTGAGAGCTTGCACTTATGATTTTTAATGGTTTGCGCGGCTAAGTCGATAAGTTTGACTGCGGTATCTTCGCCTTCGGTGCCTTTGTAGTAACGGATAATTTTTTCTTTAGCGTCTGACATAATCCTAATCCCTAGTCCCCAGTCCCTAATCCCTCAAAGCTTTTTAGTAAGCCAAGAGAAATCGCGCTCCTGCTTGGGTTCCTCTCTGTTGAAAGTAACCATTGCGGTTTTGGGAGTGCAAACAAAAACATATTCGCTGACCTGCTGAACTTCGCCGTCAATGGCATAAGTCGTTCCGAGCGCGAAATCGATAATTCTGCGTGCATGTTCCGGATTGGTTTCCTCAAGATTAACGATAACCGGAATGTCTTCGCGCAGGCAATCGGCAATTATCTTTGCGTCCTCGTCAAAGGATTTCGGTCTTACCGTTGTAATTTTTGTTTTAATCATAGGTTTGGCAGTGTTATTGTTTGTCATTAAATTATCCCTCGCCGCTATCGCCGAATTGAAATCAACCACATTATGTCCTGAATGTGGCGATTGAATTGGCGGTTCTTGTTGTTCGGGTTGCTCAGTTTGCAACTCTTCGGTTATTCTCATTTGAGTTTCCTTCTCTCCCTCTTTATCCGACAGTCCGAGAGTTCGACTAAATTTATCTATGATTTCCATTCGTTAAACTCCTCTCGCCGAAAATAGCCGTGCCGAGCCTCACGACGTTTGCGCCTTCCTCGATTGCGATTTTGTAATCGTTGGTCATGCCCATAGACAGGAAGTCAAAATCTTTGCGTGAAGTTTTAAGCTTGTCGAAGAGAATTCGCATCTGCGCGAAGAGCGGGCGACAATCTTCGGGATTAGTAAAATTGGGAGCAATCATCATAAGTCCGCGCAGGCGCAGATTTTTTGATTCCTCGACGAAACTGATTAAAGGATTTAAATTTTCGAGTTCGACGCCTGATTTTTGAGACTCACGCGCAAGATTTACTTGGATTAGTATATCCTGAATTTTTGGGACTAGAGCGGCTGCCTTATCGAGAGCTTCCGCGAGATGTCGGCTGTCGACCGATTGAATTAAATCAAAGAGTTTGACGGCTTGTTTAACCTTATTGGATTGCAGATGACCGATTAAATGGCGAGTGACGTTGCGATTAAGGATTTGGAATTTTTCAGCCGCCTCTTGAATACGATTTTCACCGATATTATTTGCGCCCGCGTCGATAACCTCGCGCATGAGTTCCACGCCGTGATTTTTGGTTACTGCGACCAAAGTAATTTCTTCATCACGGGCGACGGTACGTTTCAAACGGGCGTTTTCGATTTCTGCCAAAACTGCTTGAAGATTTTCGGTTGCGCTCAAACGTTGTTCACCTCCGCATAAAAAATTTTTTCACACGCTTATATTAAACCAGTTAGCTTTTCGCGTCAATGAAAACGTTTTGGATAAATTTTTTGCGCGGAAAATTTTTTCTTGACAAAAACAAATCAAGGCTTTATAATGCGCCTTGTCTTAGTCAAACGACTAAAACGAGCGGAAGTAGCTCAGTGGTAGAGCACAACCTTGCCAAGGTTGGGGTCGCGAGTTCGAGCCTCGTTTTCCGCTCCAAAGAATTTGCGGAAGTAGCTCAGTGGTAGAGCATCACCTTGCCAAGGTGGGGGTCGCGAGTTCGAGCCTCGTTTTCCGCTCCAATTTTTTTGAAAACAAGTTGGCAACCGAACGGCGGATCCGTAGCTCAGTTGGTTAGAGCAACCGGCTCATAACCGGTCGGTCCTA
>JAFZIQ010000191.1 GCA_017554285.1 Selenomonadaceae bacterium | reverse complement strand
TAGTCGTAATTACACTTTTTTAACGTGGTAGTCATCCACGATTCAAATATAGCTTTTAAGGATTTTAAAGTCAAGTGGCGATTCATCTCCCGCCTACGCTAACTCTTAGAGGCGGGAGTATTCTCGCTTATTTTGGATAAATCAGTCGTCGTTATCGCTTGCAAAAATAATCTCGCCCGCAGTTTTGAATACTTCTTGAAATTTGTCCATGTCTATCAAATTTTTAACGGTGCCGCGAATACTTTCATTTACGTAATAAAAAATATCGTCCAAAGAACTGCCGGGAGGAGCAATCATCAAAAATTTATCGCAGTTGATTTTGACAATCGTATTGACTTTCGGTTTGAGATTTTTATAACCTTCGGCGGCTCGCTTTTGTCGTTGCGGACTTTCAAAGTTAAAGGGAAGGCTGACAAGTGCTATCGTAACCGCGCCAAGTTCCTTTGCACAATCCGCAATCATCGAAGCCATATTCGTTCCCGTTTTGCCGCCCAAGCCGCAAGCTATAAAAACGACCGTCGCGCCTTGCAGAGCCGCCGAAATCACTTTACGATTTTCCGCCATTAATTCATCAAAACCTTTGTTCTCGCGAACGTCGAAAGCGATTTTTTTCAGCAGAATTTTTTTAAAGACATACGCCGAAAGCAACGAATCCTTTTTCGTGTCCGCCACCATGATTTCCGCGCCCTTTAAGTTCTCCGTGACCTTCTGAATTATCATTCTTGCATCCAACGACGCGACGTCCTCGCCCTGCAAACTCCCTATGACAAGCTGATTTATCATTTTTATCCCGCCGCCGCCGACTCCGATTATTTTTATATTTTCCATTTGCACTTCCTCCAATCAGATTTCCAATAACTTTTTGGCATTCAGTCCGAGAATTTTATTTTTATCTGCACTGCTTATCGGTAAATTTTCTACAAACTTTATTGAATTTCCTGCCGCCGTCCACGGGCTGTCTGTCCCGAATAAAATCCGTTCAGCTCCAAATACTTTTACAAACTCCATGAACTGCGCGGCGTCCAAAAATTTTAAATCTTCCTCTGCCCAAACAAAATCTCTGCGCGGAATAATTTTACCCGTCGAAAACGAAGTATCGATAAAAATTTTCGTGCCGCCCAAAACTTTTAAAACCTCGTCCCAATTTTTCCAGCCGCCCATATGCGCCAAAACAAATTTAAACTCTCCAAGCTCATCGATAACATTTTTAGCCATTTGCGGCGAACAACGCACGACACCGGGAAATCCTATATCAAGTCCGGCGTGAGTGACGACGATTAAATCCAATTCGGCGGCGCGATAAAGAATCCGCAAAAATTTCGCGTCGTCTAAATTTATATCTTGATAAACGGGGTGAATTTTGATACCCTTTAGCCCGTGATTTTTTATGCGGCTTAATTCCTCACGATAATTTGTAAAATCGGGGTGAATACAGCCGAAAGAAATTATTCCTTCGCCCGAAAATTTTTCATTGAGCGCGGCGGAGGAGGAATTAATTTTTTCAACCTGCGTCGTGTTTGTCGCGACGGGCAATATCACCGATAAATTAATCTGCGCGGCGTCCATAGATTTTTTTAAACCGTTCAGAGTGCCGTCCGTAAAGGCAGGTGTCCGACTTGTTCGGCTCAACTTTTCCACAACGGCGGCAGAGATTTTATCGGGGAAAATATGCGTGTGCATGTCGATAATCATGACAGGTCAACTCCCTTTTCAGTTTTTGGAGGTCGTTTTAATGAAAGTTGCTTTACTGGTTTTTTATTTCGCTATTTTGATTGGCATAGGTCTTTATTGTCGCAAACACGCCACCGACGTTGACGGCTTTGTTTTGGGCGGTCGAAATGTCGGAGCTTGGCTTACTGCTTTTGCTTACGGCACAAGTTATTTCTCCGCAGTCGTATTCGTCGGCTACGCGGGGCAATTCGGTTGGAAATACGGCATCGCGGCGACGTGGGCTGGTATCGGCAACGCTTTAATCGGTTCTTTAATGGCGTGGTTCATTTTGGGGCGTCGAACTCGCGTTATGACCCGTCATCTTGATACCGCAACTATGCCGCAGTTTTTTGAAAAGCGATTCGGCTCGCCGTCTCTTAAAATCGGCGCGGCTATTATAATTTTTATCTTCATGATACCTTACACCGCCTCGCTTTACAACGGGCTTTCGCGATTGTTTGGTATGGCGTTCAGTATCGATTATTCGATTTGTATCTTGCTTATGGCGGTTTTGACGGCGGTTTATGTTATCGCGGGCGGCTACATGGCGACGGCGATTAACGATTTTATTCAAGGCGTCGTCATGCTAGTAGGAATATCGGCGGTTATTTATGCGGTACTCGAAACTAAGGGCGGCTTTGTTGAGGCTCTCGACGGACTTGCAAGAATCACGGATGATAAAGTTTCTTCGACGCCCGGGATATTTGCGTCATTCTTCGGAACAGACCCGCTAAATTTATTGTTCGTTGTTATTCTGACTTCGCTTGGAACTTGGGGCTTGCCGCAAATGGTTCAAAAATTCTACGCCATTAAAAATGAACAGGCAATTCAAAAGGGAACTGTCATTTCTACGTTATTTGCCTTCGTAGTAGCGGGCGGCTGTTATTTCTTAGGCGGCTTTGGCAGATTATTTTCTGACCAAGTAGACATTGCGGCGAACGGCTACGACTCGATAATCCCGACAATGTTAAGCGGCTTATCGGAG
>JAFZIQ010000190.1 GCA_017554285.1 Selenomonadaceae bacterium | reverse complement strand
CAAGCTCTTCAGCGATAGCTTTTTTGGTAGTGTTAATGCCTCTGTCGAATTCTTGTTTCGTCATTAACGAGATAAATATCCTTAAGATAGACGGATTTGTTGTTTGTATAGCTAAATCCATAAAAGCTTCTCGGTAAACAATCATCCAACCATCTCCATTCTGCGTACCATAGCTGACAATATCTTGAATGATTTCTCCTGTATCTGCATCAAATATCCTTAATTCTTTAGCTCGTCTGCTCATAATTTTAATGTCCACTCCTCTTAAAATCAATGTTGATTTATTTATACGGTTGATATTAACCAATATTTATGTTTAAAAATATGAACATATGCTATCAAAGAGCCTTTAAAATGTCAAGCTAAAAAAACAGCCCCTTCTGATTCTAAATCTCCCTCTGGCAAGTTACGAAAAATTTTGGTTACTAAAAAATCGTCACATCACGTTCCGATTTTTTCTGGGGGTTTAACAGCACCCCCAGACCCCCGCTGAGCTTGCAAAAAACGCGCAATCGCAAGCGATTGGCATTCCATGCAACGCATTTTTTGACAAGCTAAAAAAAAGGTCTTGATCGCGACAATAAGTTTCTCACTCTTCACCAACAGATTTTGAAAAGAAAACACAATCCGCGAAGGTGTATCGCAAACAAATTTTTTGTATAATGTGCGTGGGAGTGATTTAAATGATTGAAATGATAATAGGAAGGGCGGGCGTCGGCAAAACTATTCATTGCCTTGAGTGCGCGAAGAAAATTTTGGAGACGGAGCCGCTTAAGACGGAAATAATTTTTTTACTGCCGGCGTATCAAACGTATCGCGCAGAATTGGAATTGGCGGCGATAACTGGCGGTGCATTCAATATGCGCATGAACAGTTTTAATCGATTCGCAAGACAAATTCTTGATGAAATCGGCGGCGGCTTAATCCCGCGCATATCGGAAATCGGACGGCGACTTTTACTTAGGAAAATTCTTTTGAGACGCGATAAGGCGGGCGATTTAAAATTTTTCGTTCGAGCGGCAAAGCAACACGGATTCGCAGAAATTTTATCGGAAGAGCTCAAAGAGTTAAGGACTTATTCGATTGACGCGGAAAAATTGAACGAAGCGGCGGACAAAGTCGACAATGACGAGCTTAAAGATAAATTGCGCGACTTGGAACTTTTAACGGAAGATTTTAAGGCGGCGTTGGCAGACAAGTTGACTGATGACGAAAATTTATTGGAGCGTGCGACGGAATTTATGGAGCAATCGCCGACGATAGGCAATGCGGAGATTTTTATTGACGGATTTATCTTCTTCGACCCGCAACAGCGCAATTTTTTGAAGAAATTATTCACCTGCGCGAGGAACGTCCATATAACGTTGCCGATGGATACTGATTTAAACAGCCGCGAGAATCTTTCGGAGGTCGGGATTTTTAATCGTTCGTCGAAGACTTTTCACACGCTGAAAAATTTTGCTACGGAGCTTAACATTGATTTTAAAATTACGCGCCTTGATATTCCGCGCAGATTTAAGCATGAGCCGCTGAAAATTTTGGAGCAAAGGCTATTTAATTATTCGCCAAAAAGTTTTGACGGCGCGACAGGCTTAAAAATAGTTGAGGCGGTCAATAAACGGGCGGAAGTCGAATCAGTCGCGAGAGAAATTTTGCAACTCGTTAAAAAAAATTATCGCCTGCGCGACATAGGGATTTTGGCACGTGACGACAAATATTTTTCGCTGATAAAGCCGATATTCGAGATTCACGCGATACCTTACTTTATCGACAGGAAAAGGGCGGCGTCGCAACACCCATTAGCGGAGTTAATTCGTTCGGCGTTGGAAGTTCTACGCGGTTGGCGGCGAGAATCAATTTTCCGTTGCTTGAAGACGGGCTTTTTCGACGTGCCGCAAGAGGAAATCGACCTTTTGGAGAATTATGTTATCGAATTTGGGATAAAAGGTTCGGCGAATTGGCAACGGGATTGGGATTATAGGCGAGTAAAATCTTTAGACGCGCCCGAACGTCCCGCCGCCGTTGAAGAGCTAGAATATATGGAGAAAATTAATTCTGTAAGAAAAATCTGCGCGGCTCCGATGATAAATTTCGCCGAGCGAGTAAAAAATTCAAAGGGCGAAGTCCTTACGCTGACGACGGCATTATTTAATTTGCTTGAAGAGCTTAAAGTACACGAAAAATTATCGGAATGGTCGCAAGCAGAGGAAATGCGCGGGAATCTTGCCCTTTCGCGAGAACATTTAAAAATCTGGGACGACGTAATAAATTTATTCGAGCAAATAGTTGACGCGCTGGGTGAAGAAACAATCACGCGCCCCGAATTTGAATCTATAATCGGCGAGGGGCTTGAGGCTTTGGAAATGTCGCTTATTCCGCCCGGTCTTGACGAAGTGACGGTCGCGCAATTCGATCAAAACTCTTTACAGAATTCGCAGGCAATATTTATCTTAGGTTTTGACGATGAGAATTTTCCGCGCAGAGTCGGAGAAAAAAATTTGCTAAATGACGCTGACAGGTTAAGATTGAACGAATCGGGCTTAGAAATTTCATTAGGCGGCAAAGAAAGTTCGTTGGCGGAGAAATTTTTAATTTATCGCGGACTGACGGAGGCGCGGGAGTTTTTACAAATTTCCTATCCTCTAGCCGACGCTGAAGGTAAAAAAATTTCCGCGTCGTCATTGCTAAGCAAGATAAAAAAAATTTTCCCGAACGTGCCGATTATTAAAGTTGAACTTGACGTTTTGGAAAATTTGGGCAGTGAAATCGAATTCGCGGCGAACGAAAAAGTTTTATCGGGCGAAACGGCTAAAAAACTTTACGCGCCCGCTAAGAAAATGGAAGCGTCAATCACGCGCTTTGAAAATTTCAATTCTTGCCCGTTCAGATACTTTGCTAAGTTCGGTTTGGGCTTAAATGAGCGTGTCGAATACAAAATTCAAACGCCCGACATAGGAAATATTCTTCATGCGGTTATGAGCCGATTTGGGCGCGATTTAAAAAAGGAAGGGCGTCAATGGTCGTCGGTTAATGCGGTTGAACTTCAAGGGCGCGTCGAAAAAATTTTAGAGACGATAACGCCGCGTCTGCACAATAAAATCTTGTTAAGCACGAAAACTTTGGAGCACCGTCGCGAGCGCATAAAAAAAGTCGCCGTCGAATCCTTAAGCCGATTAATCGAGCTGGATAAGGCGAGCGAATTTCATCCGCAGATTTTTGAGGCGGGTTTTCACGATGAAAAAAATTTTGACGACGTTGCGATAAATTTGAACGGGCGCATTGACCGAATAGATTTAAGTGGCGACGGGAAATATTTTCTGATTATGGATTATAAGACGGGCAAGGCAACGATTAGTTTGAAGAAAATTTATCACGGGCTTAATCTTCAACTGGCGATTTATCTTGGCGCGGCGAAAACCCTTGAGGAAGTCGGCGGGCGCGAGGCGGGCGCAATGCTTTACTGTCTCTTAAAAATTCCGAGCAAGAGCGGCAGAACCGATTCCGACGCGGCGACAGAGGCGGCTAAGGAATTGAAAATGCCCGGCTTGATTCGCGTTGACGAAGAAATTAAAACTGCTGTCGACAGCACCGAGAATTTTGTCGATTTTAAAAAGGATAATCTTGTCAGCCGCGCAGATTTTCAAACGATTATCAAATACGCGGAAAAGATTTTGGAGACGACCGCCGAAAAAATTTTGAATGGCTGTATCGAAGTTAAGCCCGCTAAATTTTCTGCCGATGATGACGCTTGCAAATATTGCCTGTACTCCGCGCTTTGCAACTTCGACAGGGCGATTAACGAGACTTTGGAGCCGATTAAGGGGAAACCCGCCGAAATTATTTCAGAGATGAATGAGATTCTTCGGACTTAGGTTTCAATCGTATTTGAAGAGAATTTAATTTGACACCATGCGAGTAAAGAGGTTCGCCATTTTTAGCCCAGTCAGTCCATATTCCGTCGAATGTATGAACACGGTAAAGAATGTCGAATTCCTTTGCGTCCGCTTCGTCTAATCGAATTTTTAAGCCCGTAATCGGTTTACGTTTACCGGTCGTACCTGCCATCTCGGAATTTGAGATTTCTTTTGACCAGCCTTCTTCCGCATTTGAGTAAACCGAGTAATAAACGTTGTGTTCCGGAAAATTGATTTTTATCGCTTGAATGTCGCGCTTTTGGTCAAGCGGATTACTGAGCTGACTTTCACTTTTCCAACCGTCGTCCCAGCCTTTACTATCAACGTGTGTTTGATAAGTAAGCAACGGGCGATTTTTTATTGATTGTTCCTCAAGCGCGATGATTCGATTGCACATGTTCTTAAATGAGCTGACCCATATATCAAAATTTTTCGGGTCGGAATAATTTTTACACCAGTGTCTTATGTATTTATCAAGCGACTCTTCAAGATAGGGCTTGTCGTCGTTTTCGTTGATTTGTTCACCGAAATAGTCAGCAACGAATTCTTTCCAATATTCATTCGAGCCGAGCAGAAAAACGCCGTTATCGTGTCTTGCATACATGAAATCTTTACTGCCTTCAATTATGTAATAATTTTTAACGTTAAACAATTCATTAATAAGAACTTGTAACCCAAATATTTTTTTCGTACGATTAAGCATGAAAAACTTAACATTCGGCTTGCAGAACATAGCCGCCCAATTTGACAAAGTGCCCATTGTTGCCGCAATTTCATCCGCGCCCATGACAGCCGAAATTTGCTCTTCAATGCTCAGTTTTTCCGGCTCAACAACTTCGAAACCGTGTTCGGAGAAGAAATCCTCGAAATATTTCTCATTAAAACAACGTCGCCAAGGAAGAGTATTATTTTCATCAAACTCTGAGCGCGTCAAGTATAATTTTTTTATTTTGCCCGGAGTCACTCTCGACTTTATTGCTTCATAAGGAGTAAAAAATTCTTTTGTGAATCCGATGGAAGCCCAAGAATTATATTCCGATTGCTCCGGTACCGTGACGGAGCGACATTGCATCGGCTGATTAACGTAAATGATACGTTCTTTTTCTATCCCCATCAATCTGAAGAAGTCATCAAACCAAGACTTATAGCCTCTATTACCGGTTATAACGAATAACACTTTTAATTTTGATTCGGGATTTTGTATCACAAACCACAACCTGCTCAAACATTCTACAAGGAAGTGACCGAAGTGTCCCATTACTGTACCGCCAAAAATTACGTCCTCATTTAGTTGAACGAGTTCTTCTCTCGCGACAGTATAGGAAGAGTTGCATGTCCAATCTACTCCCCCCTTAACTATTCCGTTAGGAGATTTTCTGGAAAAGCCTGCTACGAAATTAAAATCGTTATCGCAAACGCCGCCTGTGTATTCAAATTTTCCATTCTTTAAATCACGTGCAGGCAAGACGATTCCATGTTCAATGACTTTGACCTCAAGTTTTTTATCCATAAAAATTTTTTTAGATAGAATTTTTTCCCATTCCTTAGGGTTTTCAACGTAAAATCTTTTCGTTAAGTCTTCCGCCATAGACAAATTCCTCCATATGAAAATTTTAACTGATATTATGCAAGAAATTATTTCAGAGATGAATGAGATTCTTCAAACTAAAATTTCTTCATGAGCGGCAAAGGCGTTGTGATTATGAATTGATTCAAAGTTCTCGCACTCGACCGCGAACGCCGATAAATTTTCCACGCCGCGCAGAGCAATCACCACGTCGCGCAGAATATCTTCGACGAACTTGGGATTTTGATAGGCGGTTTCGGTAACAAATTTTTCATCTTCACGCTTAAGCAACGGGAAAATTTCAGCCGAGCCTTGCGCCTCAATGAGCCGAACAAATTTTTCTATCGAGACGTTTTCAAAATTCTTGAAAGTCAATTTAGCGCGACAGACCGAACGTTGATTGTGCGCTCCAAAATCAGAAATTTCCTTACTGCACGGACAAAGCGACGTAAACGGCACGACCAAGCCCAAAGTAAATTTCATGCGACCGTTGCGCCTAAGTTCGCCTATAAATTCGCAGTCAACAACCGACAGAGAAATTTTTTCGGACACGGGCGAAAATTT
>JAFZIQ010000020.1 GCA_017554285.1 Selenomonadaceae bacterium | reverse complement strand
TAAAACCGCGTCGGCTCCGAGTTCGCGAACCCGTTTAATATCATCGGAAGATTTAACGCCGCTTTCCGATACGAAAATTATTTCGGACGGAACAAGCTCCCGAAGTTTTTTTGCGTTATTCATGTCGACGCTGAAATCTTTAAGGTTACGATTGTTCACGCCGATAATTCGCGCTCCGCAGTCAATCGCCCGCTGAATTTCTTTTTCGTCATGCGCCTCAACCAATGCACTCAATCCCAGTTCGTCGCAAGTCGCGATAAAATTTTTAAGTTGAATATCATCTAGAATCGCGCAGATTAACAGCACGGCACTTGCTCCCAAAACTTTTGCCTGATAAATCATGTAGTCATCTACGACAAAATCTTTCCTTAAGCAGGGAATTGAAACCTGCGCGGAAATCTCCGATAAAAATTTATCATCGCCCAAGAAAAATTCCGGCTCCGTCAAAACGGAAATGGCATCGGCTCCCGCCGCATCGTATTCTTTGGCGATTTGCAAGTACGGGAAATCGGGCGCGATTAATCCTTTCGACGGCGACGCCTTTTTACATTCGCAAATGAAAGACAGCCCCGACTTCCTCAACGCAATTTCAAACGCGAAATTTCCTTTGGGCAACGATAAGGCTTGTAGCTTAATTTCTTCGAGAGAAATTTTATCTTTGTACTGCGCGACGCGAATTTTTGTCCGCTCGGCAATTTTATTGAGGATATTCATTGCTCCGCCTCTTGACTGACGACGACAAATTTTTTCAATGTCTTAAGAGCCTCGCCGCTGTCGATAAGCACCGATGCAAGATTGACGCCCTCTTTAAAACTGTTCGCCTTGCCGCCTACGTACAGAGCCGCGCCCGCATTAAGCAAGACCGCGTTGCGTTTATGCCCGTATTCGCCGTTCAGAATATCAAGAGTTATCTTGGCATTTTCTTCGGGGTCGCCGCCGCGCAAATCGTCTTTCGTGCAACGTTCAAAGCCAAAATCTTCCGGAGTTATAACATAATTTTTAAGCCAACCGTCCTTGATTTCACAAATCGAAGTCGGCGAACTTAAGGAAATTTCGTCGAGCTTATCGCGTCCGTAAACGACCATTCCGCGCTTTACTCCTAAGCTAATCAGAACCTGCGCGAGCGGAGCAACCAAATATTCCGCGTAGACGCCGAGAATTTGCATTGACGGCTTGCCGGGATTAGTCAAAGGTCCGAGAATATTAAAGACAGTCCTAAATCCCAGCTCCTTACGAATCGCGCCGACGTATTTCATTGAGCTGTGATATTTCTGCGCGAAGAAAAAGCATATGCCGACCTTGTTAAGCAACTCAATACATTTTTCGGGCGATTGATTGATATTGACACCCAAAGCCTCCAGACAATCTGCGGCACCGCATTTTGAAGACGCGGCTCGGTTGCCGTGCTTTGCAACTTTCATGCCGCCCGCCGCCGCAATTATCGCCGAAGTCGTCGAGATATTAAAACTGTGCGAATTATCGCCGCCCGTACCGACAATCTCAAAAAGTTCCATACCCGTTTCAACAGGTGTTGCATGTGAACGCATTGCCGCCGCACAACCTGCAATTTCGTCCGTAGTTTCGGCTCCCGCGCTTTTGGTCGACAGCGCAGATAAAAATGCCGCGTTTTGCGTCGGAGAAGTCTCGCCGCTCATGATTTCATTCATAACGGCAAATGCTTCGTCGTATGTCAAATCCTCCTTGTTCACTATTTTAACGATTGCTTCTTTAATCATGAAATAAACTCCTTTGAAACTTTATTCTTCGCCAATGATTCTGACTTCGGGCGATAATTCGATACCGTAAGTCTCGTTGACACGCCGCTCGACTTCCGAAATCAAATTCAAAACGTCTTGAGCCGTCGCATTGCCCGCATTCACGACAAAACCCGCATGTTTTTCCGAAACCATAGCTCCGCCGATTTTCAAACCCTTTAAGCCCGCCTTATCAATCAACGTGCCCGCAAAATTTCCTTCGGGACGTTTGAAAGTCGAGCCTGCACTCGGAAAATCAAGCGGCTGTTTACTCTCGCGCTGAGTCGTGAATTCAGCCATTTTATTTTTAATCTCTTCAATGTTGCCGCGTTGCAAATTCAATTCCACTTCGCAAATCGCGCAGTTATTTTCCTGAAAAATGCTGTGACGATAGCCCAAATCCAAATCGGCTCTGCCAAATTCGACAAGTTCACCATTGGGAGTAACCGCCTTGACTTTTGCAATGATATTCTTCATTTCGCCGTCATACGCGCCCGCATTCATGAAAATTGCGCCGCCGATACTGCCGGGAATTCCGCAAGCAAATTCCAAGCCCGTTAAAGAATTCTCCGCCGCGAAGTCCGAAACAGATTTTAATTCGGCTCCCGCGCAGGCAATTATTTTGTTGTCCTCGCAACGAATATTGCCGAAAAATTTTTCGGTGAACTTGACGACAACGCCGCGAATTCCTTTATCTCTTACCAAAACATTTGAACCGTTGCCCAAAATGACGCAGGGCAAATCAAACAGGTCGACGAGTTTAAAAATTTTCGAGACTTCCTCCGCGCTTGACGGAAAAATTAATAAGTCCGCCTCACCGCCGATTTTAAAAGTCGTTTGTTCACTCATCGGCGCACTGAATATAAATTGCTCCGGTCGTAAAAATTTTTCCAACTGCATTCCGAATGATTCTTCCCAAAACATTCCGAATCACCCCTTAGACCTTTAAAACGGCACCCGTTGAGGCTGAAGTTGTAAGCTTTGCATAGCGAGCAAGATAACCCGTCTTGATTTTCGGTTCGGGCTTAGTCCACTCGGCGCGACGTTTGGCAAGTTCTTCTTCGGAAACTTCAAGCTCCAACTTGCGAGCGGGAATATCAATCGAAATTATATCGCCGTCTTTAATCAGCGCGATTGTGCCGCCTTCCATAGCTTCGGGCGAAATATGTCCGATACACGCACCTTGACTCGCGCCGCTGAATCTGCCGTCAGTTATCAAACCGACTTTCAAGCCCGCGCCCGTGATTGCCGCCGTCGGATTCAACATTTCTTGCATACCGGGACCGCCCTTAGGTCCTTCATAGCGAATAACAACAACGTCGCCATTATGAATTTCGCCCGCCATTATCGCGTTAATCGCGGTTTCTTCGCTGTCAAAGCATTTAGCCTTGCCTTTATAAACCAACATGTCTTCGCTGACTGCCGACGCCTTGACAACCGCATAATCGGGACAAAGATTCCCTTGCAAAATTGCAATGCCGCCCGTCGCACGATAAGGATTATCCACAGTATGAATCACGTCGGGACGCATAATCTGCGCGTCTTTGATTCTGTCGCCCAAAGTGCCCGTAACTGTCAGCGCGTCGAGATTGAGGATATTTTTCTTGGAAAGTTCGTGCATAACGGCATTGATACCGCCCGCCTCGTCAAGGTCTTGCATATGATGACTGCCCGCAGGACTTAATTTGGTTATGTAAGGCGTCCGCGCAGATATTTCATCGAAAAGCGTCGCGGGGATTTTGATTCCGCATTCATTGGCTATCGCAGTCAAATGTAAAACCGTATTCGACGAGCCGCCGATTCCCATATCAACCGTTATGGCATTTTCAAAAGCTTTCATCGTCAGAATATCACGCGGGCAAATATTTTTCTTGAGCAAATCCATAATCACCGCGCCGGCACGTTTGGCAAGAATAAATCTGTCGCCCGTGTAAGCAGCAGGAATAGTTCCGTTGCCCGGTAAAGCCATTCCCAATGCCTCGCTTAAACAATTCATCGTGTTAGCCGTGAAAAGTCCCGCGCACGAGCCGCAACTCGGACAAGCATGAGCCTCAAGGTCGGTCATTTCTTCGGCAGTCATTTTGCCCGCCGCGAATTTACCCGCCGCCTCGAATGCCTGACTGACACTGATATTTTTACCGTGAAAACGCCCTGCCAACATGGGACCGCCGCTGACGATTATCGACGGGATATTTAAACGCGCCGCCGCCATTAACATACCGGGGACAACTTTATCGCAATTCGGAATAAGAATCAGCGCGTCGAAACCGCTAGCCATTGCGACCGCCTCGATTGAATCGGCAATGAGTTCGCGGCTCGCCAATGAATATTTCATGCCCGTATGACCCATTGCAATTCCGTCGCACACGCCGATTGCAGGAAATTCGACGGGAGTACCGCCCGCCGCCGCCACGCCGAGTTTTGCCGCTTCGGTTATCGATTTCAAATGCATATGACCGGGGATTATTTCATTAAAAGAATTGCACACGCCGATTAACGGACGACTCAATTCCTCAACTCCGTAGCCGTTAGCGTGGAATAAACTTCTGTGAGCGCAACGAGTCGCGCCTTTCTTTACAATGTCACTTCTCATTTCTTAAATCTCTCCTTGAAAATTTTTTGAAAAGATTTTACAGCATTTATCGCCGCCTTGCAATAAGAAAAGATTTTACAAAGCACGCGTCGAAAAACTTTTGGCAATGCGCTATTCGGTAAGAAAATAACGCCACAAGGTAAACAACATATAAAAAATTTCGTGATAAAATGTTGGCGGAGGTGATGAAAGATGTCGCAGGAAAATTTGAGGAAAGAAACTTGCCGCGACGAATTACAATACATCGGTCTGCGCATAGCGTACTTTCGTAAAATGCAGAACATGACGCAGGCTCAACTTGCCGAGAAAGTTCATATCAGCAAAAATTATTTGTCGCACATTGAAAGCGGCTCGTCGAATAAGGCGATTTCGTTGCCGCTCTTGATAGAAATTTCAAAGGCATTGAATATCGCGCTGTCCGTGTTGGTCGATTTGGACGACTTCAACAGCTCAAGGGACAAAGTACGTCAGCAATTCGACGAGATAAAAATCATGTTTGAGGAAATGAAACAGCTCAATGAAGATTTGGATAAAATGATGGCTGAAATGGACAAGATTAATTTTGAACCGTAAAGGAAAATATAAATCATTACTTGATTACAAACTGAAATCCCGCCGAGCTTTTCGACGGGATTTATTTTTTTCCGCGCAGATTTTATTTTTTATCTGTTTGCATTAAGAAGTTTTGCGATTTCGTTCATAAGCTCCTGCGCGAAATTTGCCATAGCCTCTTTGTCTTTGGTTGAACCTGTAAATTTTATGGGCTTGCCGTAGACGACGGCTGGGCGCGGAAGAAATTTCTCCTTAGAAAAAATTTTCTCTGTGTTGACGATAGCGGCGGGGATAATCGGAGCCTTAGCCATTGCCGCAATCAAACTTACGCCCGATTCGGCTTTGCCGAGCTTGCCCGTTTTCGAGCGAGTACCTTCCGGAAAAATTCCGAAACATTTGCCGTTCTTGAGAATCTTAAGGGCAGTTTTAATCGCAGTCTTATCCGCCGTGCCGCGCTTGACGGGGAAAACGTGAAGTGCGCGACAAATCGCCGCCATAATCGGATTTTTAAACAGCTCTTCCTTGCCCATGTAACAAACTTCTCTGTCAATGAACGTTCCCAAAAATGGCGGATCCCAGTTGCTGACATGATTAGCCGCCAAGATAAACGCGCCTTCCTTAGGAATATTTTCCGTGCCGATAACTTTTGTTCCTAAAATCGTCCCGAACCAAAATTGACACAGCACTTTAAAAATTTTATAGAACATTATTTTGCCAGCTCCAAAATTTTTTCTGCGACTTGTTCAATCGTTAAATCTGTCGAATCCAAAAGTATCGCGTCTTCGGCTTGCGCGAGAGGAGCAATTTCGCGTTCGGAGTCTTGTTTATCGCGCAGGGCAATTTCTTTTTTAATCTGCGCGAAGTCGGCGGGAAAATTTTTGGCTTTAAGTTCCTCAAATCGTCTGCGAGCGCGTTCCTCGACCGTTGCCGTTAAAAATATTTTCAAATCGGCATTGGGCAAAACTTGCGTTCCAATATCGCGCCCGTCCATTATAACTTTGCCTTGACGAGCCATTTCTCGCTGAAGTTCCGTCAATTTTTTCCGAACGAATCCCAATTTTGCTACGTCCGATGCACCGCGACTTACTTCCGGTGTCCGAATTTCTTTCGTGACTTCCCGACCGTTTAAAAATACTCGTGCCGCCTCGTCCAACTTTATCTCAATATTTTTTATAAAGTCCTCTGTTAATTCCTCATTCCCAATTCCCAACTCCAAATTATTCAACGCGACTGCCCGATACATCGCGCCCGTATCAATGTAAGTGTATCCGAGCCGAGCCGCGCAGATTTTTGAAACCGTACTTTTGCCCGCGCCTGCAGGTCCGTCGACAGCAATAATTTTCTTCATGCTTATTTCTCCTTTGAGTTTTGAATCATTTATATCAAAGAAAAAAGCTTTTGGCAACCTTGCATGTTCAAATGAAAAGTTTCGTGATATAATCGGCAAAAATTTTTGAGAGGCATTTAGTTCATGATTAGACTTGATTCGGCACAAAAGATAACTCTGATTTGCATAGCGGGTATAATTATAAATATAATCGGTTCCGTCATCGCCAAATATTTTAGTTTGCCAATTTTCCTCGACACCTACGGAACTGTTTTTATCGCGGCATTGGGCGGTTATGTTCCGGGTATCGCCGTAGGATTTTTTACAAATTTATTCGGTGCTTTATTCAATGAATCGCAAATGTATTTCGGCTGTGTAAGCGTTGCCGTCGCGATTATCACAGCTTTTCTTTGTCAGCGCGGCTACTACGAAAGTTTCCCGAAAGTTTTGATGACAATTCCTTTTACGGTCTTGGTAACGAGTTTTTTCGGTACGGTGATTGAGGAATTTATTTATCTCTCCATGCCGTCCGATTCTATAATAAAATTTTGGATTCATTATCGGAACTGTTTTTTTAACGAATTCACGGATAAAGCTTTGGCGATTTTATTTGCCTTTTTTATGCTGAAAATATTCCCTGCCGATTGGAAGAAAAAATTTCTTTTGGTAGGCAAAATGCAAGCTCCGGTATCGGAAGAAATGCGCAATGCCCTGAAAACCGAAAGTAAATTCATTCGTTCGTTGCGGACGAAGATGATTTTTAATTTGATAACCGTTACGCTTCTTGTCGCTGTTGCCATTACCGCAATAAGCTACATGATTTACAGGGAGTCGGTAATAAACGATCGCATAAGGATTGCCGACGGAATATCTTCAATGGTCGTGAACGAAATTAATCCTTATCGCGTCGATGAATTTTTGGAAAAGGGGCATCATGCGGAAGGTTACAATGAGGTTGAAAGGCATCTTCGTCAAATTCGCGCCAGCAATTCCGATATAAAATTTCTTTACGTTTATAAAATCATGGAGGATGGTTGCCACGTCGTCTTTGATTTGGATACGGCAAATCTTAAGGCATCTCCACCGGGCGACGTAATCGAGTTTGATGAATCATTCCGTCCTTATCTGCCGGATTTGTTCGCTGGCAGACCGATTCCGCCGATTCAAAGCGATGATACTTACGGACACCTTCTCACGATTTATAAACCGGTTTATAACAGCGTCGGAAAATGCGTTTGTTATGCGGGCATTGATTTTTCTATGGATTTGATAGCGGATTACGGCAGAACTTTTATCGCCAAAGTTATTGCGTTATTTTTGGGCGCGGTTGTTTTTATTTTTGTAATCGGTTTGATGTTTGTTGAAAATAATATTATCCTGCCCGTTAATACAATGGCTTATTGCGCCAAAAACTTTGCTTACGACAGCGAAGAGGCTCGCGAACACAACATTGAACGCATAAAAAATTTGGAGATAAAGACCAATGACGAGATAGAAAATTTATATTCGGCGTTCGTCAAGACGACGGAAGACAGTATGCATTACTTTGAAAAGTTTAAGCGTGCGAAGATTCAAGTTGCGGTAATGGACGAGTTGGCACATACCGATTCGCTGACGGGCATTAAAAATAAAACAGCTTATACCGAAGTTACGGCTCGACTTGACGCGGATATTAATGAGGGCGTCGCTGATTTTTGCATAATCATGATTGACGTAAACTATTTGAAGAAAGTTAATGACACTTACGGACACGAACGCGGCAACGAATATCTGATTAACGCTTGCGATCTTGCCTGTTCGACTTTCGGGACGGGGAATGTTTACCGAATCGGCGGCGACGAATTTGTTGCGGTTTTGGAAGGCGAAAACATTGCTCATTGCAAAGAAATGGTTGCGAATATCCGCGCCAAAATTGAGGAATACAAAGCCGACAATTCGCTTGAGGCTTGGGAGAAAGTTTCGGCGGCAATCGGAGTGGCTTATTATCAAGCGGGCGTCGACAAATCTGCGGACGAAGTTTTCAAACGGGCAGATGCCGAAATGTATCAAAACAAATTGGCGATGAAGGCGGTACGCAAAGATTAATCGAATGGTTTGGTCGACAAAAAAAGTTCCGAGCTTGGGAAATCCGAAACTCGGAACTTAATTTTTATCGGCGATTTATTTTTTATTAACTTCAGCTTCAATGTCAATGGTATTCTCGTCGGTAACAGGCTTGATTGATTTTTCCAACTCGGCTTCTTTGTACGCTTCGAGATTTTTATCCTTCTTAAGGACTTCATCATCGGCTGATTGCGGCTTTTCAATCGGGAACGTGATAACTTTCAACGCTTTAATCGTATTCCACGCGCCTGTTTCCAAAAGTTCCGCGTCGCGTAAATCGCTCTCGTTGGCGCATTTGTGCCATTTGCCTTCTATGTCTTGGAAATACATTTCAAATTCAAGTTGGAAATGCTTTTCGTCGGCATATTTGACACTGAATTTGCCCGCGCTGTATTTAAGCCCGTTGCGTTCCTGTTTTTTAATCATCTCGTCGAGACGCGGCGATACTACTTCCGAAATTTTTTCAAGCGTCATATCGGGGCGGAAAAAGTCAACAAAGAAATTCTTAGCTACCTCAACCAAATCCGCAACCATTTCTATTTTCTTTTCCAATGCCATTAAAATTCACCTCATTTAAACGCTAAGCTCAAGTCTTTTCTCGTAAAGAGGAGTAACGTTAATTTCCCTTGCAGATAAACCTTCCTTAGCCCAAGCGGGAACTTCCGACTCGGCAATTTCGCGAACGGTCGTTTGTTCAAACCACTTGCCGTCTTCCTTGTAATAAACTCTGTGAACGAGACGCATAACATTGCCGTTGACGCCGGAAATAATTTTCGCAGTAAATTCACCAATGCCCGTCTCCTTAAGCACGGTTTTAATCTTCAACAAAAATTTTCTCAACCAATTCTCAAACTTTTTCCAACTCGTCACAGCCAATGCACCGCCTGCAATTTCTTTTCGGGAAGGTTCCGATTATCAATCAAACGCTAAGCTCCAATTCTTTTTCGTAGCGGGCAGTAACGTCGCTTTCTTTTGCTGACAAACCTTCTTTAGCCCAAGCGGGAACTTCCGATTCGTCGATTTCGCGGACGGTGGTTTTCTCAACCCATTTGCCGTTTTCTTTGTAGTAGAGACGATGAACGAGACGCATAACATTTCCTTCAATGCTGGAGAAAAGTTTCGCCATGTAGTTATCAATGCCGGTCTCTTTAAGAGCACTCTGAAGTTTCGGCAAAAATTCTTTCAACCAGCCTTCAATTTCTTGCCAATTCGTTACGACAAGATAACCGCCGACTATTGCTCCCAATGCGAGTAACGCAGGAATCATTTTATATCAACCTCCCATAAAAAATATCGGCTTATTTTAAACTAAAAGTTGTTTTCAAGCAAGCTTAACTTTCAAGCGGGTCTGCGCCGTATTGATTCCAACCGACTTGACCCGGTGCGCAAAACAGATATATCGAAAAAATAAATCCTATAACGGGAATCAACGCGACGAGTACAAAATAACCGCTCTTGTTCAAATCGTGCAGACGGCGAATCATCAACATAATATTTCCCGCGACCGCCGCGATTCCCCATGCTGCCGTTACAAGTTTAACCAACATTCCTTCCGGATTTCCCGTTAAAAACGTCGCCATTGAAGATGTTACGAACGTCCCGACACCTCCCATTATCGCCAAAAGAATCATGTACTTGATATATTGTCCGCGATTAAGCCGTCCTTCCGTCGTATAAATTTTTTCCAGTATGTCCACGAAAATTTTTCCTCCTATTTACTGTATTCCCAGCCGCCCTTATTTACTATCGTTTGAAAGAACTCGCTGTAAGATTTGTTTGAATTGGTTTCGACCTGCATGACGTTATTTGCGTCGGGCGAAAGTCGATAATAAACTACTTCCTTGCCGTCCGTATATCTTACCTGAAATGAATTGGAATTTCCCAGCCGCTGAAAGGTAATCGATTCTTCGCCGCGCTTGTAACTTGAACTGAAATCATTTCTGCTCCTGAATTTATCCAGCATAGATAGAAAATCTTCCCAATCCTTAGTTCCGTCTTCGGCTTTGGTCGATGCCAAATAACCTTCCGTCATACCCATAATTTGTCCGAATAAATTTCTCTCCGAGATAATCGCTTTGTCAGCCGTGTCACTTCTCAAAACCGTATTATACATGGCTTGCACGCCCATATTTATTTCCTGCCAATTCAAAGTCTTATACTCAGGCGCAACAACGTCTTCTTCGGTTAAAGTTTCGTAGTCAAAAGATTCCGTTTCGGTTGCGGTATTGTTGCTGTAATTACTTTCTACCGCGTCGCTCGAACGTCCGAATAAACTTTCAAACGCCTCACTGAATCCGCCTTTCGTAAAGGAAATTATAAATATCGCGAAAACAAAGCTGAAAAGTAATGCGTATTCGACAAGCCCTTGACCTTTTTGCGAAAATATTCTTTGGGAAAATTCTGTTAAAGTTTTCATGCTGGATTTCTCCACCTAAAATTTTTTATAGCGATTTGGATTTCTCCGTTGCCGCAAGTACCGCCTCGATTAATGAACTTCTGACGCCGCCGCGCTCCATAACTCGAACGCCTTCAATCGTCGTGCCCGCAGGACTTGTAACTTTGTCGCGAAGAACGTCGGGATGTTCGCCCGATTCCAATACCATTTTAGCCGCGCCGAGTAATGTTTGGGTGGCAAGTTCAATCGCCATTGCTCGCGACAAGCCCGCCGCTACTCCTCCGTCGCTTAAAGCGTCAATCATCAAAAACGCATATGCCGGACCCGAACCGCTTAAGCCCGTAACCGCGTCCATTAATTTTTCTTCGACTTCGACCGCTCGCCCCAATGTCGACCAGAAATTTTTAATCGTCTCGCCGACCTGCGCGGCATTTTTATTTAATACGTAAGCCGTCATGCTCTCGCTGACCGATACCGCTACATTCGGCATGATTCGCACGATTTTATTTTCGGGGAAAAATTTTTCGACCTTCTCAAGTTTCAAACCCGCGACCGTGTAAGTTATTATCGTCGTCGTCGGGATTTTATTTTGCAATGAAGAAAAAGTTTCCGTTGCGTCCTTAGGCTTGACTGCTACAATCAGCAAGTCAACCTTGTCCAAAAAATTTGCGTCGACGGAAGCATTGACGCCGTACCGCGCAGATAATTCTTCGCAACGCGCCGCCCTGATTTCCGAAACAAAAATATCGTTCGGAGCAAAACTTTTCCCGCTGATACCGCGAATAATTGATTCGGCAAGTGCGCCGCCTCCGATAAATCCAACTTTAGTCATTTTTTTATCCTCCCATGTTTTTTCGGCGGCTCGTCTACAAATTCGATACTCTCCAATAAGTTCGTTACTTGTCCGCGTATTGCCGCCAAATAAATTCTGTAAAGTTCTTTTTGCTCGGCAAGCTCTTCAGCAGTTAAGCCTTCCGATTTTTTCTTGCGAGCCAATTCGTTTATTCGTGTCAAAAGTTCCGGCGTTATCAACTCAATCGCTCCCTTCGAGCAGACTGTCCATCAAATTCAAAATGTCGTCTTTGCCTTCCAGATAATTAAAAATTTGCCGCTGGTAAACTTCAATGTGATTGAATTGCGAAGTGAACCAATCCGCCAACGCAATTAAATTGTCTTTGCCGACAGGATTCTTAAGAGCTGCCAATAAAAGAGTCAGCTCAAAAATTTTGTATTTTACAATGAAGACGCCGAAGTTTTTAATAATCTGCCCTTCAAAGCGGAAGGGATAGACATTCATAAAAAGTTCGTTGACAAGAAAATTCTCCAAGAAAATCGAATGAGTATTGAGAAATTTTTTCCTGAAGTCGCTGAGCAACTTGTCATGTTCCGCAATTTTTGAAACGGCGTCCGTGAATTTCCCTTTGCCATAAAAATTATTCATAAGGTCGGACATTATCGCGGTAAATCTTTTGGCGTCGAAGTTGATACTACGAATCATGAGCGGCACTTGTTCGCGCAGAAAAGCTTTTGACTCGTAAGCCTCAATTAATTTGGTTAAAGCCCTGTCATCAAAAATTTCTGCCGAAAAAATTTCGTTGAGCCTGTCCAAGAAAAATCCCAACACAATTAATCTTTGGTCGATTGAAAGTGTCCGCTCCTGCAGAATCGAAATCTGCGCGAGTTGAATTTCAATTATATGCGTCAAGATTTTCTCGTCGAGATACACGGGATTTATAATAAGTTTGTCGCCGCCGTGAATTTTCTCCGAGACTTCAACCAGCTCAAATTTCATCGGCTCTTCCGTAAATAAAATCATCTCCGCCGCTAAGGAACAAGTCAAAGTCAGCGAACGTTCAAAAAAATTCCCGAAGTCAAAAGTCACTCGCGGATAACCCCTGCAAGTCCGCGATAAAAAATCTTCGCCGTATTCGAGTTGCAAACGACATAACTTTTTATCGGTAAGGAAAGGGCAAGGGTGTTTCTTCAATAAATATTTGCCTCTGTCCTTGTTGTATTCAAACTGCGCGGCTATCTTCGGATTAACCTGCAAATATTTTTTGTAAGTCGCCTCGTCAACGTCGATATTCCAACCGCGTTCGCAACAAGTATCGTTGCATTTGGAGCTGTCGCAAATGAATTCGCCGACGTATTGCGGTTGAAAATAAATATATTTTTTCTCCATGTTTCCTCCGCGAAAAAATTTTTTCCGCCGCGAAGTATATCATGCTGAAATTTTTTTGTCACTTAACGGCGAAAAATTTGCAGTAAAAAATTTTTGTGGTATTATACGGCGCGTAGGTTAGGAATTAGGGACTGGGGACTAGGGATTAGGATAAATGGAAAAATATTATATGGCGGCAATGGGCGGCGCGGACGGTTTAGGCAATAAAAGTATTGCACAACTGATTAAATACTTCGGAAGTGCAAAAGAAGCGTGGTTTGCCAAAGAAGCCGACCTGTTGAATTCGGGCGTCAGAAAAAATTCGATCGGAGCTTTTATCACATGGCGAAAAAAATATCCCGATGCTCCCGAAAATCTCATCGGCTACTGCGACAGACAAAAAATAAATCTGTGTTGTATCAGCGATGAAGATTATCCGCCCATTTTAAAGGAAATTGATTCGCCGCCAATGTTTTTCTACTATCGCGGGACATTGGAGCCGCTCGCCGAAAGAATCGGAATAGTCGGCACGCGACACAATACCGCTTACGGGCAAGGCGTCGCATTGGAATTGGGCGAAGAACTCGCGGCGGCAGGTTTAACGGTCGTAAGCGGCGCGGCTCGCGGCATTGATACTTTCGCCCATCGCGGCGCGTTGAAGTCGGGAAGAACGGTTGCCGTTTTGGGTAACGGAATAAATTTTATCTTCCCGCCCGAAAACAAAAAACTTTTGGAAGAAATAGCCGAATGCGGAGTAGTGTTGAGCGAATTCCCGCCGCAACTTCCACCGAATCATGGAACGTTCCCGCAACGCAATCGAATTATCGCGGGACTTTGTCGCGGAGTTATCGTCGTCGAGGCTAATAAAGGAAGCGGCGCACTCATCACAAGTAATTTTGCCGGCGATTACGGGCGCGATGTCTTTGCAATTCCCGGACAAATTTACGCTGAGAAAAGCAAAGGTTGCAATGAACTGATTCGCGACGGCGCGACGTTGATTAAAAGTGCGCAGGACGTTCTTGACGAATACAACATTGAAATATACGAGATTAAAAATAAAATCGTTAAAACGGTTGAGCTTGAAGGTATTGCGGCGAAAATTTTTGAAATAATTCCTTCCGATGACTTCATTAGCGAAGACGATATACTGGATAAATTTTTGGAAATAAATCCCGGCGAATTGTCGGAGATAATGATTGAACTGGATTTGAAAGGTTGCATTGTCGAAAAATCAGGACGATATAAACGTAAATAGGGGCTAGGGACTAGGAATTAGAAATTCATTGCGCATTACGAATTACGAATTACGCATTGCATTTTGGAGGTTAAATAGGT
>JAFZIQ010000189.1 GCA_017554285.1 Selenomonadaceae bacterium | reverse complement strand
GTCAGTTGTTGCGGCTTATAAATTCCCTGCGCCAATGCAAATTCCACATCGTCCCAATCTTCCGCGCCGTCGCCGTTGAAATCTCCGAATTTATCTATCTCCAATTTGTAAGCAGTCTTGCCGTCGGGAAAAAGATTAATTTCCTTGCCGGCAATCGGCGAATCTGCGTAGCTCGTGATAATTAATTTCTTAAGCTCGTAGTGATTGAACAGCATCATAAAATGGACAAAGAATTGACTTTCAATGGGGTCATCGCAGTTGCACAGAACCACTTTG
Source organism: Selenomonadaceae bacterium (assembly GCA_017554285.1). Taxonomy (GTDB): domain Bacteria; phylum Bacillota; class Negativicutes; order Selenomonadales; family Selenomonadaceae; genus Quinella. The sequence goes on along the minus strand of JAFZIQ010000189.1, from coordinate 17,523 downwards.
CCCTTGAAAAAATCTTTGTAGTGATGAACTTCGTTTTCTATATCCTCAAGCTGAGTGTAGAACTTATCTTTCTTGGCGCGAGCCGCCGTATTTAAATTTCTGTTACCCGCCATAAAAATTCCTCCCTACCAATTACTTTTCTTGCGTTTGAATTTTAATCCTGCGACCGCGATTAACAATGCAAAAATCTCCAGCCGCCCGACGATTAAAATTATCATGCAAAATATTTTACCAAGCTCGGATAAGTGCTTAAAATTATCTGCGTCGCAAAGTCCCGGCAAAATTCCGACGTTAGATAAGCAGGCGATTGACATTGCAACCGATTCCGAAAAAGTCGCGCCCGTAAAACTCAATAATGCCGCGCAGATAAACATTGTCACCAGCGCGAGGAAAAAGAAACTCAAAATTCGTCCGACCGTCCGCATGGGAACAGGCGAATCACTGATTTTAATCGCCGTCATCATGCGCGGATGAATCGTCTTTTTAACTTCCGCCGCCGTTATTTTTATCAGCACAATCAACCGAATGATTTTAAATCCGCCCGTCACCGAGCCGATACAACCGCCCGTCACCGCCATTAAAAAGATAAAAAATTTATCGAAGTCGTAAATAACTGCGCCCTTATCAAGGGTTATGCCCGTCGTGCTGACAAATGAAACGATATGGAAAAGAGAGCTGTGAAACGTCTCGTTGCCGTCGAAATAAACGCCTTGAGAAAAAAGTCTGAACACAAGAATTAACATTGCAAATAAAATCGTCGCGTAAAGAACTTTCATTTCCTCATTGGCAAAAACAAATTTTACATTATCAATCAACGTCCGTCTGAATCGACCGAAATATTGCTTGAGCTTCATAAAATAATTTTTATCGAATTCGATTCGTGGCGGCAACATGGTATAAATCACTCGGTGATAGAGTAAAAAATTTCCACAGGCAATCAGCATTACGAAAATCGCCGCATATTCAACGTAAATACTTTGCTGCGAAGGGAAAAAATCACCGCCGCCCGTCGAAATACAACGCATCGCCATTAACAGCGAATCCCATATTCCAAGCCCCGCCAATTTAAAGGCAATAAAACTTATCGCCGTAAGCGTTGAGTAAACTTTTATTATGCGAACGCTCATCAAATTCATCTGTCCGATAATCGCGCTGAAACCTTGTCCGCCTTGCAAGCTCAAAGAAATTCCGAAACAGCCGCTGACTTCGGGCAAGACAGTTACCAACATTATCAAAAACAGCAGTGAGCCAAGCCACATCAGCGAGCTTTGCCAAATTCGCAGGAGATAAGGCGCGTTGCTCGGCAAAATTGAAAGTCCTGCCGAAGTCAAATCGCCGACCGTTTCCAAGAGTGCGTCGAGCGGCGACAGCCAACCCGTCAATACGAACGGCAGACAGCCGAAAATCGCCAGCAACGGATACATTAATAAAATTGCCGCTGCCGATTCCGCGACCGGTGCCCGTTGAAATCTGCCGACGCCGAATTTATTAAAAATTATTCCCGTGACGATTGAAAAGCCGCCTATTGCCGTGAAAAAAAGTGTCGTGTCGACTGCGCGGAGTTCAATTAAGCTGTAAGCTATTGGCAGAAGGAGTGTAGCCGCAAATGTCAGCAATGCTTGGCTTTGGATTCGCAATATCATTTTAAAGTTCATAGCCGATTCCTAATTCCTACTTCCCTAATCCCTAGTCCCTAAAAATGGAAATGATTCATCATCTTTTCGGTTAAAGATTTTGCGTCGTCGTTTTTATGCTCCAAAAGATATTCGAGCGTGTGAACGTTGAAAAAAGACGTTATCGGAACGTAACGATTATATTTTCTGAAATCGCCCCACTTCATAAGCTTTGCATGGAGCTTGGAAATATCTCGTTGCGTGGCGTTGTGACTTTTTAAAATCCGACTCAACAAAACGTCCGAATTAATCGCCGCAAAAATTTCTTCAATAAGTTTGGGATTCATTTTGTCATTCTCGTATTTCTCAATGAGGGCGACGGAGGCTTTCGACATTCGCATTGAGCGGCGAATAGCGAACACAAAATAAATTATCAGCGCGACGAACAGAATATCTAAAAAAATGTTCATGATTAACTCTCCACAGTTTAAAAATTTTTTTGCTTGTGATATTATCGGCGAAAAGACTTCCGAAAAATACGGAGGCGAGATGTATGAGCAATGCCGTAAATTTTTCTGAAAACATTTTAACATAAGCAAGGAGCAAAGAAAATGACATTGAACAAGAAATTGACAGGAACTTTTTACGGCATAGGCGTAGGGCCGGGCGACCCCGAACTTTTGACGGTTAAGGCGATAAATGCGCTGAAAAAAATCGACGTATTGATAGCTCCAAAGACCGAGAAAAAATCGGACAGTGTCGCCCTGTCAATCGCGCAACCTTATTTGAAATCCGACGTTGAAATAATTTATCAGACCTTCCCGATGATAAAAGACTTTGCGGAGGAGACAGAAATTTTCGAGGCTAACAAGGAGGAGATTTTAAACGAACTGCGCGGAGGAAAAAACGTAGGCTTTGCGACTTTGGGCGACCCGATGTTTTACAGCACATATATTTACATTTTCCGATTACTCAAAAGTTGCGGGGTAAAAATTGAGACGATAGCGGGAGTGCCGGCATTTTTGGCGATAGCCGCGCAGATAGGGAGACCGCTCGCCTTCGGCAATGATATTTTAACGATAATTCCTGCGACTGCCGACCTTGACGCGATTAAAAATGCTCTCGACCGCGCAGATTCAACCGTCCTCATGAAAGTTTATAAAAATTTTCCCGAAGTCGTCGACGAACTCAAAGTTTGCGGCATGATTGACGAGGCGATTCTTGTAAGTCGTTGCGGGCTTGACGATGAAAAGATTATCACGGACGTTGCGGCGCATAAAAATGAAACTTTAAATTATCTGTCGACTATTTTAACGAGGCGCAATCATGATTAAACGATTTTTTTATTACGCATTACTCATTACGCATTGCGCATTGCTTTTTAGCGGTTGCGGCGGTGAAAAAGTTTCGGAGCCTGTCGAGGTTGAGCAAATGCAAACTTTCGCGGAGATAACGGACGATTTGGACAGGAAAATTATTTTATCGAGCAAACCGACAAGAATAGTTGTGACTTCGGCGAGTTTTTTGGAGCCTTTAAATTCGGTCGGCGGCGCGATAGTCGGTCGTCCCGATTCAAAAAATAAAATGCCCGATTGGGCTAAAGATTTGCCGAGTGTCGGAGCGGTTTACCAAATTGACATGGAGCGGCTGTTGAGTTGCGCGCCCGATTTGGTTATCGTCAACAAGGGCATGAACGAAAAAATTTTGCCTGTGCTTGAGGAAAATAAAATTCCCGCGCTTGTTATCGAAATGAAAACTTATGAAGACGTGAAACGCGGGCTTAGGAATTTTTCGATGATTAGCGGAGACGTTGAGGCGGGCGAAAAAATTATTGCCGATATGGACGCCGAGATTAAAGCCGTCGTCGATAAGGTTCCCAAAAAAAATCTGCGCGTGGCAATTCTGCACTCGACCGCGCAGGGCTTAAGCGTTCAACTTGACGGGAGTATTGCCGGTTCAATCGCCGGAATGTTCGGCTGGGAAAATGTAGCGTCGGGCATGACGCCGCTTGAAAAAAATCCCGATGCCGCGCCTTACAGTATGGAGACTTTGGCAGAACAAAATCCCGAAATAATTTTCGTAACGAGCATGGGAGATATTGACGAAATTAAATCGAACATGACAAAGGCGATAGAATCAAATGCGGCGTGGCAGGCAATCGGCGCGATAAAAAATAATCGGCTGTATTATCTGCCGCAAGATTTATTTCTGTTAAGTCCGGGACTGCGTTATCCCGACGCCGTTAAAACTATGGCTGAATTGATTTATCCCGAAAATTTCAAGTAAAAAAATCCCGCCCCGAATTTTGGAGCGGGTTAAAATTTTTATGCAGAAATTTTATTTAACGGGAACGCAATGCTTGTTGTTAATGTCGGCAACTTTTTGAACGCGACGACGATATTTTTCGGCAGTCAGCGGTTCAGTCTTCAACCAAGTTTTGACGATTTCCATAGCAATAGCGGAGCCGATAATTTTTCCGCCAATGCAGAGGACGTTTGAATCGGTATGTTCGCGGGAAAGTTGAGCACAGAACGGGTCTTGACAAACCGCCGCATAAATGCCGTAAATTTTATTGGCGATAAGCGCAGAGCCGTAGCCTACGCCGTCAACGAAAATGCCGCGATCGCATTCGCCCTTAGCAACCGCCAATGCCGCAGGATAAACGAAATCCGAAAGGTCGCAAGCTCCCTCGTCGTAAGTGCCGAAATCTTTTACTTCGTGCCCTTGCTCTTCGAGGTAAGCTTTAATTTGATTCTTAAGCGCGGTGCCGGCGTGGTCATTAGCCATTGCAATTTTCATCAGAAATTCCTCCTTAAAACTTTTTATCAAATATTCTGCGCGGATTAAAAATTTCCTTGCCGCAAAAAAATTATTTGCATGGAGTCAACTCTAAAATTTATAATTGAATCAGAAATTTTTGAGGAGGATTTGATTATGGACATCAGCAGGAGAGAGCTTTTCAAAATGGCGGGCGTGGCGGCAGTCGGCGCGGCTATCAGCAATTTCAACGTCGGCGAAGCGGCTAAGGCTAAAAAAATTCTCAAGCTTAATGCGGCTCCCGTCGTCGGCAGTAAGAACGTTACGGGCACAACTTACAATGGCACGGCGGCTAAAGTTTATTTCACTGATAAAATCGACGCGCCGCATCTCATTAAACTTTACGGCATGATTAACGAAAATATTTTTGGCAAAGTCGCTATCAAACTGCACACGGGCGAGCCGAAAGGTCCGAATATTTTGCCGCGTGACATGGTTAAAGCGTTTCAAGCGCAAGTCCCTAACAGCAATATCATTGAGACGAATACGCTTTACGTGGGCAAACGCTACACAACCGAAGACCACCGCGAGACGCTTAAGACTAACGGCTGGGATTTTTGCGAAGTCGACATCATGGACGCTGACGAAGGCTATGTTAATTTCCCTGTACACGGCGGCTTTCACCTTAAAGAAGTTGCTATGGGCGGGCACCTCGTTAATTATGATTCGGTTATCGTCTTAACGCACTACAAAGGACATGCAATGGGCGGTTTCGGCGGCAGTCTTAAAAACATCGCAATCGGCATGGCAAGCGGGCACGTCGGCAAGTTGCAGGTTCATGGCTACGACGGCGAAAAATTTGGTATGCCGCCTTATGTTGATTGGTTCGACGGAGTAACTTTTCCGCTAAAGGAAGAACTTATGGAGCGCATGGCAGACAGCGGCAAGGCGACTTGTGATTATTTCGGCAAGCGGATTGTGTTTATAAATGTCATGCGTCGATTGAGTGTTGATTGCGACTGCGCGGGAATTCATGCCGCCGAACCGACAATGGCGGACGTTGGGATTTTGGCGTCGACTGATATTTTAGCTATTGACCAAGCTTGTTGCGATTTAGTTTGGTCTGCAAGCGACAGCGCAGATTTAAGAGAGCGCATTGAATCGCGTCACGGCTTACGGCAACTTTCGGCAATGGCTGAACTCAAAATGGGTAATCCGCAATACGAATTAATCAGCGTCGATTAAGGAGGTTTTACTTTGAAGGAAGTAGTTGTATTAGTAGGAACAGGCTCAATCGGACAGGCGATAGCGCGGCGCGTCGGAGCGGGCAAGCACGTTGTCTTAGGCGACTTGAAACTTGAGGCGGCTCAAAAGGCGTCTGAAATTTTTGAGGGCGCAGGATTTGAAACTTCGACAATAGCCGTTGATATTTCGAGCCGCGAATCGATTTTGAATTTAGTCGAACATGCCCAAAAATTCGGCGCGATAAAAAATGTAATCTGCGCGGCGGGCGTAAGTCCTTCGCAAGCTCCTGTTGACGCGATTTTGAAAGTCGACATGTACGGGACGGCAGTCTTACTTGAAGAATTCGGGAAAGTAATTGCGGACGGCGGGAGCGGGATAATCATTTCTTCGCAAAGCGGACACCGACTCGGCGCATTGACGGAAGAACAAAATTTTCAACTCGCCACTTCGCCGACCGAAGAACTTTTAGATCTGCCGTTCGTTAAGGCGATAACGGATACGTTGAAGGCTTATCAATATTCCAAGCGTTGCAACGTCCTGCGCGTAATGTATGAGGCGACTATTTGGGGCAAACGCGGCGCGACCATTAACTCGATAAGTCCCGGCATAATAATTACGCCGCTTGCAGCTGATGAACTTAAAGGTTCTCGCGGCGAAGGTTATCGCAAAATGTTGAAGGCGTCGCCCGCAGGAAGGGCTGGCACTCCCGATGAAGTCGGCGATTTGGCAGAATTTCTTATGAGCAGTCGCGGACGCTTTATCAGCGGCGCAGATTTCTTGATTGACGGCGGCACGACCGCTTCTTATTGGTTTGGCGATTTGCAATATCTTAGAAAGACGCATTGAGGTGGCGACATGAAAAAAATTCTTTTACTCCTGTTGGCAATGTTTATGATGAGCGGTTGCGGCAATTCGGCGCAGGAAAAATCTCCCGTCGAAACCGAAAAGGCTCTTGCCGCGCCTTCAACCGCCGATAAAAAAATTCTCGTAGTCTATTTCTCGCGCACGGGCGAAGAATACGGACTTGGCAACATTACCAAAGGCAATACGGCGATTGTCGCAGATATTATCGCGCAGAAAGTTGGAGCGGATATTTTCGAGATTAAAGCCGCTACTCCTTACCCCGATAATTACGATGCTTGCTTGGAACTTGCAAAGAAAGAACTTGAATCGAACGCCCGCCCCGCTGTCGTCGGCAACGTCGATAACTTCGCGCAGTACGATACAATTTTTATCGGTTATCCGATTTGGTACGCTGCCTTACCGCGAGTTATTCTGACTTTCATTGAGAGCAACGACTTCAACGGTAAAACAATTATTCCGTTCTGCACACATGCCGGAAGCGGCTTAACCGGTACAGAGCGCGAATTAAAAGAGGCTTGTCCGAATTCAAAAGTTCTTAACGGCTTGGCGATAATCGGAAAAACCGCGCAGAATGATTCAGCCGCCGTTCAAAAAGATGTTGACGCTTGGTTAAAAACTTTGGGCTATTAAAAAATTTTTTTCTGTGATATACTCTCCTCATTGAATTTTCTTGAGAGGAGTATATTTTTTTTGAGCAAAGACAATCCGCCTAAGAAAAGGCGTTTACTAAGCATTATATTCAGCATTTTTAAGTTTACCGTCGCGATGATTTTGACTTTTATAATTTCATTCACGGTTACTTTGGCAGTAAAGACGAACGAACCTGCCGATTATGTCGGTTCATTTGTGGAAAGAATTTTTCCTGAGGAGGAGATAGTCCGCGCCGCCAATGTTCCCGAAATAAAAACCATATTCGACGAGCAAAACAGTCGCGCCTTCGACCCCAAAAAATATCCCGATAAGCTTGCCGATAAAAAATCAGCTGTCAGCGAAGTTGTTGAAGAAAATTCTTCGGCAGATGCCGGACAATCTGCGCGGGTTGAAGATATTCCGATAAACGAGCCGCAACCTCCGCCGACTCCGCAACGAACGGAGGAACTCGGACTTTTAGACACGTTAAGCCGGATGTCTTCGATTAAGCCCGCTGTCGATAACAAAATAAAAAATATTCCTCATTACGTTACGATTAATGAAGTGCCTTACATTCTATGTCAAGCGGTTGTATCGGTTGAGGACACGCGTTTTTACAAACATAAAGGCTTTGATATTTTCGGAATAGCCCGCGCAGTTTTGGTAAACGTCGAGGCGGGCGAGATTCAAGAAGGCGCGTCGACAATCACTCAGCAGACTGTTAAAAATCTTTTTCTGACTTCCGACCAAACGTTTACACGCAAGGCGGAAGAGCTTATCCTGTCCATGAATATGGAAGATGAATTTAAGAAGGACAAAATCCTTGAGATATATTTGAACGTGATATATTTCGGCTCGAACTTTTACGGGATATATGACGCGGCGCAAGGCTATTTCGGCAAGGAACCTGCCGATTTGACGGTAGCCGAATGCGCAATGCTTGCAGGTTTGCCCAATGCTCCCAGTCTTTATTCTCCTTATGTCGATTTTCATTTGGCAAAGAAAAGACAACTGGTAGTTATCGACGCAATGGAAAAAGCGGGCGTTATTTCAAAACGTGAGGCTGAAAATGCCCGCATTGAGGAAATAATTTTGGCGCACTGAAAAATTTTAAGTCCGTCGAACAAACTCGGCGGATTTTTTTATTACAAAGATTAAAGTTTGCTAAAAAATACTTTTTAAGCTTGTCATATTGCCTTAAATAGCTTAATATAATCTAAAAAATTTTTTACAAAGGAGATGACCTCTTATGAAAGAGTTTGTTTTTAACCTCCAGCGTTTTGACGACCCTGATTTAATCGAAGGCACAAAAGGCGATGACAATATCACGGTTGCCGACGATAATATCATAGTCGACACGGGCGACGGTAACGACAATATCACTTTTGCCGGAGACAGCAGCACAATCAACGGCGGTACGGGCGATGATTATTTCAGCGTTCTCGGCAACAATAACTTAATCGACGGCGGCGCGGGCAATAATACTATCGAAATCTACGGCAACAACAACACAATCATTGGCAGCGCGGACAACGATTCTATTTGGGGCGGCTGGGAGAAAAGTTCCGGCTTGATTTACGTTTACGGCGGCGGCAATGACACAATCCGTCCTTTCTTTGACGATTATCAGTTCATTGTCATTGAAAATTACACTTGGACGACGCAACTAACTCAGAACGATAACGGCGAAGACAGGCTGGTTATTATCACTGTGCTCAACGGCTCCGAGACCGTCGGCACTATCACCGTTGATAATTTTGGAACCGGCGACTATGAGAATTTCGGTAAATATATTCTCCCGTCCAAAGACGCGCTCGCGGAATTCAATTTCATTTATAACGATGAAGACGGCAAGAATTTAACCGGCACAGACATCAACGACCGCATTTTCAACAACGGGAGCAATCTTACAATCACGGGCGGCGCGGGTAACGATACCATTTTAAACAACGATGGCAAAAAAGTTTCAATCGACGCGGGCGAAGGCGATAATTATATCAGAGCCGGCGGCGATAACGTCACAGTCACTGCGGGCGCGGGCAATGATTCTATCGGTTTAGGCGGTGTTGCTAATGTTTATGTCTATGGCGGCGGCAACGACACTATCACGGGCTTTGGAGGTATGTACAATTCCATTGTTCTCGGCGATGTCAAAGTAAGGGCTAACATTCAAACTGACGACGGAAATATTCTGCTCCGCCTCAACAACGGCAATACTTTGACGCTCCTCAATGTTGATTACAATTACTTTATGGAAGGTCATATTTACTCGTCATTGAGTGAAGTGCCTAAGGTAAATATCTTCCACAATGACCAAAACGATATTGTCTATAGTATCGACGGCGAGGCGGATGCCATAAATTTTTGCCAAGATCCGGTTGACAACAACGGCAGGATTAACGGTAGTCAATTTAACGATGCCATTTTGAACGGTAGTTACAACGTCACAATTAACGCGGGCGCAGGTGATGATACCGTCGAAAACTCCGGAAAGTCTGTTAAAATTGACGGCGGCGCGGGCAATGATGAGATTTGGAACCACGGCGACCCAGATGACCCGGCTATAGGCGCAAATGTTACAATCGACGGCGACGAAGGTGATGATGTTATTCGCGGCGGCGGTCGTTATAATTCAATAAACGGTGGCGCAGGCAACGATGACATTTGGAACGGCGGTCCCAGCTCGACAGTCAACGCGGGCGACGGTGACGATTATATTTGGAACATGGGCGAAGGCTCGAACTCCTCAATCAACGCAGGCGCGGGCAATGATAACATGGACAACTGGGGCGCAAACTCAATTATCGAACTCGGCGCGGGTAACGATACTATCACCAACACAGGCGCGAGTTCAACAATCAACGCGGGCGACGGGGCTGACGTTATTGTTAATGGCAGTTATCCTGATGGTCTTAACGTTGTAATCGACGCAGGCAACGATAACGATTACATTACCAACTACGACTCCAAAGTTTCCATTAACGGCGGCGACGGCAACGATTCTATCGATAATATTCGTTGGTACAATGGCGCGGGCTATGACGCACTCGAAAATGTCACAATCAACGCGGGCAAGGGCGACGATTCAATTCGCAATGAAGGCGATAACATTCTGTTTCAATACAAAGCTGGTGACGGCAACGATTTAATCTTCGATTTCAATTCGACTTCTACACTGAGCATTTCGGGCGACTCTTATTCCACGCAAATGAGCGGCGAAGATATAATCGTCACGGTCGGAGAAGGTAAAATCACTTTGGGCGGCGCGGCAAGTCTTTCCAAGTTAAATATTGTCGGAGATAATTCTTCGGGCGGCGAGCCTCAAGATTTTGAAATTGTCAGCGGAACAGACGGCAATGATAATCTTAACGGTTCCGGCTCGGATACTGCTGTCGACGGCAAAGCGGGTGATGATAATATCACATTTGTAGGCGACCATAATTCAATCAGCGGCGGCGAAGGCAACGATTATATTAACGTCAGCGGTGACAATAATACAATCGGGGGCGACGACGGCAACGATGAAATCCGTTTCGATTCGGGCAACAATAACTTAATCGACGGCGGTGCAGATAATGATTATATTGAAGTCAGCGGTGACAATAATACAATCGGGGGCGACGACGGCAACGATGAAATCCGTTTCGATTCGGGCAACAATAACTTAATCGACGGCGGCGAAGGCGATGACTACATCGAAGTCAACGACAACAATAACACAATCAACGGCGGCGAAGGTAACGACAACATTACAAGTAACGGCGACAAAAACACCGTCAGCGGCGGCGAGGGCGACGATTACATTAACACCTACAACAACGCTCACGACTACGAGAATCTCGGCACGGTTTATGTTTACAGAGGCGGTAACGACACAATCGCCGGTTGGGATCGGTCAAACTTTCTGCTTATCGAAGGCTACGGCTGGGAAACGATAAGAGGTACTGACTACGACTGGGGTGGAGCCGATGTTATCGTAAACGTTCTGGACGGCACTTCGACGGTCGGCACAATCACGCTTGAAATTTATGATAAAGGGAGAATCAACATTGTCTCTTCCAAAGAGGAGCTTGACGAGTACAATATCCTTTTCAACAGGGAAGACGGCAACAACATAACCGGCACCGACGGCAATGACGTTATTTCAAACAGAGGAAACAATCTTTCCATAACGAGCGGCGCAGGCGACGATTACATTGTCAACAACGGCTCCAAAGTTACAATCGACGCGGGTGACGGCAATAACGATATTGAAACTGAGGGCAACAGCGTCACAATAACAAGCGGCTCCGGCAACGATTTCATTTACACCAGAGGATTTAATAATGTTTATCTCTACGGCGGCGGCAATGATACGGTCAACTTCATGGGCAGCGAATTTTCTTATGTTGTTCTCGGCGATGTCAGCATAAAGTCTTCTCTTCAATCCGACGCTGCAACTTCGCTCCGGCTCAGTAACGGAAACAATTTAACGCTTCTCAACTTCGATTCAAATAATGTAGTCTCGTCATTAAGTGAAGTACCTAAAGTAAATGTCACTGACAACTACGACGAAAATAAAGTCATCAATATCAGCGGCGAAGCAGACGCTATCAATTGCGTCAACAACGGCGCGGCGAACGTCACGATTAACGGCAGTGAGTTCATAGATTATATTTTAAACGGCGGCAACGGTGCTTTAATCAGCTTCGGCGCGGGAAATGATTCAATTTTAAGCTGGGGCGATTCAGTGACAATCGACGCGGGCGCGAGCAACGATTACATTGACAACTGGGGCAACTCGGCGACAGTCAACGGCGGCGCGGGTGACGATACAATTCTTATCACCGGAGAATGGAATCAAGGCTGGTACACCTCAATCAACGGCGGCGACGGTAATGACGTTATTGAGGCAGACGGTTGGAATAACACAATCAGCGGCGGCACGGGCAATGATTATTTCAACAATAACGGACAGCATAATAACGTTTATATTTATGAGGGCGGCAACGATACAATTGAAAACTTCAGAGACGATACAGATTTCATAGTTATTGAGGGCTACGGTTGGTCGACGTTAAGAGGCAAAGACGACGACGGCAACGAGACCAACGACAGAATCATTAACGTTTTGGACGGCGAGGAAATCGTCGGCTCAATTACGCTCAGGGAATATTATTCGGACAGATTTAACATAGTCGATTCCAAAGACGCGGTTAAGCTGTTCAAATTCATTGACAACGGCGATACGGGCGCAAATCTTTCGAGTGGCAACGGAAATTACTTTATTACAAATTACGCGCCAAACGTTACGATTAAAGCAGGTTCGGGCAACGATTTCATTCAGAATTGGAATAATGATGAGTATGACGACGAGGGCAATTTAATTTCAAGAATCAGTCCCGATAATTCTTTTATTGACGGCGGCAAAGGCAATAACCGCATTGTAAACGACGGCAATAACTCCACAATCAAAGCCGGTTCGGACAATGATTATATTTGGAATCAAGGCAATGACGTTTCAATCAACAGTGGCGCGGGCGACGACACCATTAGCAATGACATTGGCGCACAAAACGTTTTCATTGACGCGGGCGAAGGCAATAATTACATTGGTAACGGCAACGGCTCACCCGACGAATTTACGGATTGGGGCGGGCACTCTGCCACGATTAAAGCGGGCGCGGGTAATGATGAAATTTTCAATATCGGCTCCAAAGTTTCAATCAACGCCGGCGACGGCGATAATACGATTTCTTCTTCGCGAGATGAAGTTACAATCGAGGCGGGAGCGGGTAATGACAATATCTCCCACATGAGCCATAAAACTTTAATCAATGCGGGCGACGGCAATAACTCAATCTTAAGTGTCGGCGATAATGTAACTGTTAATACGGGTTCGGGCAATGATTTTATAGACAATAATGAAGGCTCGGAACTTTCAGTCAATGCAGGCGCGGGCGACGATTTCATTAACAGCTACGGCGATAAAGCTACGATTGAAGGCGGCATTGGTAATGATTCCATTGATAACTGGGGCAACGGCTCTTCACTTAACGGCGGCGAAGGTAACGACTTAATCAATAATTGGTACGGCGACGACTTGACGATTAACGGCGGTGCGGGCAACGATACCATTAACAATGAAACGGGCAACAGCTCAATCGACGCCGGTGCGGGTGATGATGTCATTCAAATTAAGGGCGACGGCAGTACAATCAATGTCAGCGACGGCAACGATACAATTTTGGTCGGACAAGACGGCGCGAATTTCACGGTTGAAGGATTCGGCACGGGCGACGCAATTATTTTGGCTGAAGAAGTCAGCAGCTTTAAGAAAATTGATGATAAATTTATCGCGGGCAATGTAACGATAAGCGGTTTGGGAGGCACAGTTACCGAACTTAATTGGTTGCTTGACGGCGATATTGCAACTTATGCCGAGATAACTTCCGGCGATGTCGGTTTATCTGCCGATGAAAAAACTATTACTTACACGAGCGGCGGCGGAGAAATCGGCAATGTCTTGGCAACAATCAGCGGCGTCACTTCGACTGACGGATTGGATATTGACGTTGAAAATAAAATTGTCACGGTTAAGGCGTCTTCACTCCGTCAAGATAAAGTCGTTTCAATCAGCAAAGGTTACACGTTGAAATTGGGCGATGACGTTCCGCAAAATACCGAATATTCGCAGGCAGGTTGGCGACTCAACGGCACGACCGCAACTTATGTAAACGGCGCGACAACAGAAGGTTATGCCGTTGAAAACAATCAAATAATTTATCAAACGACGGACGCGGATAAAACTTTAATCACCATTAACGGCATTATCTCAATCGACGAACTCGGCGAACCCGAAAACAGAGTTGTAACAATCAACGTTTCTTCGCTAAGTAAAGATTTGCCTGTCACAATCAGCGACGGATACGAATTGGCATTGGGCGAAGACGTTCCTCAGCCGACGACCGAACAATCGGCAGGTTGGAGATTCAACGATAACATTGCAACTTACGTGAACGGCTCGACCTTTGAAGGTTATACGATTAAGAATAATAAAATCGTCTGGCAAACGGGCGGCGAAGGCGAAGCGTTGGTAACAGTCAGCGGCGTTAAATCTGCCGACGGGCTGGATATTGACATTAATAATAAAGTCGTAACTGTTAAGGCGTCGTCGCTTGGTGAAGATTCAATCGTTGCAGTCAGCGAAGGTTATACTTTGGCTTTGGGCAGTGACGTTGCGCAACCGACTCAAGGCGAACAGGAATGGTCACTTAACGGCACGACTGCGATTTGTAAAATTCCTTCTGCATCTGCGGGCTATCGAATTGAAAATAATCAAATCAGCTACGTTGAGGCGGGCGAAAGTTCCAGAGTTGCAGTTTACGGCGTGACATCTGTGGAAGGGCTTGTTATTAATGATAAAGTTATCACAGTGTCGGCGGCGGCACTTAACGGCGTAGAAAATCCTGTAAGAGCAAGCAACGGTTACACATTGGCATTGAATGATGACGTTGAGGAACCGCTCAGCACGGGTGAAAGTTGGACGCCCGACGGCGATACAATTATTTATTCAAGCGCGGAAAGAACCGGCGGTTACGGACTCTCAAACAATCAAATTATTAGGATTCAACCTAAGACGAGTGAGACTGTTTATATAAGCAACGTGAACTATGCGGACGGCAACATAACAAGAAACGGCGATACTTTCATTATATCGGCGTCGGCTCTCGGCACGGAAACAGTTACGATAAGCAAAGATTATAAATTGGCTCTTGCCGATGACGTGACGGCTCCGGTAAGAACTCCTGCCGGTTGGCAACGCAATGAAACTACTGCGACTTACAAGACGAGTTCGACAACGGCGGGTTATAAGCTCATTGATAATGAAATCGTTCACACGGACAGCGACGAGGGAACAACTTTAGTTACTGTCAACGGCATTAAGAAAACCGACGGGCTTGCCATTGATGTTAATAATAAAGTCGTGACGGTTTCCAATTCGGCATTGAACGAGACCGATATAACAATAATCGGCGACGAATACACATTGGCATTGGGAAATGATGTTGAGACGCCCGAATCCAAATCCGGTTGGAGTTTCGACGGCAAGAAAGCAATTTATCAAGAGGGCGCGTCTTATGAAGGTTATGAACTTTCGGAGGACAAAAAAACAATCAGCCACGTTGACGCGACTGACGGCGAAATAAAACTTGAGATGGACGGCATAGCTGTTGTCCCGACCTTCGCGGACGAAGAACGCACTGTTATTAAACTCACGGAAGATATTCTTGAAGAAGATATAACGATACTTAAGAATGAAGGCTTCGGATTTGAAATCGAAGAAGGACAGTATTCGGGTATAACATTTGGCGGCTCTTCGTCAAAAGACAGCATAACGAATAACGGCGAGGATATTATCTTCGATTTGGGCGCGGGCATTGACAGAATCACAAACAACGCCGCGAACGTCACAATTAACGGCGGCAACGGCAATGACAGAATCAGTAACACTACCGACGGCGTTGAGATAAACGGCGGCGCAGGTAATGATAATGTCACGCTCGGCGGCAATGGTGAAAACGGCAACAATCTTTTAATCTACAAAGTCGGCGACGGCAAGGATAATGTTTTCGGCTTTAATAAGAATGATACGATAAAAATTTTGGGTTCCGCGCAGGTTTCCGCCAATGTCAAGGGCAATGATGTTGTGCTCAACGTCGACAGCGGCTCCATTACGTTTAAAAATGCCGCTGCCGAAGGTACGAAATTTAACGCCGTTGATTCGGAGGATAAAGCGATTGAAGCGATTGCCAACAACACTTATTCAAGAGAAGGCGTTCGCAACGGCGATACAATGATTCTTTCCGCGACGTTCGACAGCTTATATAGGGCTGATGAAGTCGATATGGTTGACGGCTCGCAAGTCACGACGGGCATAAGCATTGACGCGGGCGCGGAAGGCGTTTCGTTAATCGGCGGCTTAGGCAAAGATACTTTGATAAGCGGTGCACAGAGATTTGAACTTACAGGCGGTAAAGGTAATGATGTCTTCGTGTACAAGGGCGGCACGGGCACGATTAAAGATTACAGTCAGAAGGGCAAAGACGGCAAAGATAAGATTGTTATCGACGGATTTACTCTCAAGGGTTTTGATATTAGCGGCGACAATGTTGTTTTGGATTACGTCGACGGCAATGAGCTGACGATTGAAAAGGGCAAGGACGCAGAAATTACCTTTGGCGCGAAGAATTCAATAATCAGGACGTTTAAAGAAGTCGGAGTATTCGACGGCAACAGCAAAGCTGTATCTGTAGCAGGTACGGCTGAAAGTTTCAGTGCGGTTAAGTATTCCAAGCTTGAGACAATCGACGGCTCATTTACGGAAGGAATTAATATCGAGGGCAACAAAAAAGCCAATTTAATAATTGCGGGCAAAGGCGATTCGACACTCAGCGGCGGCAAAGGCAAAGATACATTGGTCGGCGGCGACGGCGCAGACATTTTCATTTACGATGATAAAAACGGCAGCGGGAATAAACTCATTCGCAATTACGGAGACAATGATAAAATCAGCTTAACCGGCGGTGCGATTATCTCGGAAGTTAAAACCATTAATAAAAATACCGACTTGGAGCTTAAGATTGGAAACAGTAAAGTAACAATCGAGAACGGCGCGGGCAAGTCTTTCACGTTTATAGACGACGGCGAAGAAAAGACTTTCACCGCGAACGGATTACTTGTCAGCGCGGACGGCAAGACAGCTTCCTTGACAAGTTCTTTCACAGGCAAAGCTGAGGATTTGACTACAGACTATGTGAATATCAGTGCGGTCTTGCTTAAGAAAGGGACTTCGTTGACGGCGGGCAATGATACCGACAATTCGCTAATAGGCGGCAAGGGTAACGATACGTTGACGGCGGGAACAGGCGGCTCGATCTTATGGGGCGGCAAAGGAAACGATACACTTTACGGCGATGTCGGCGAGGATACATTTATTTTCCACGCGGGCGACGGTACCGATACTATCTTTAATTATTCGGAAGGCGACATGCTCCAAATCCTTGATAAGAAAGGCAAAGAATTCAGTAAGGGAGTTTCGCCTTTCACAAAGTCGGTATTCAGCGGCGGTTCGTTGACGCTTTCCGTAAAAGGCGGCGGCAAAATTGTTTTAAGCGGTGTTAATGACGGTGACGAAATCAATATCAACGGCGAAAAGCACAATATCATCGGCAAAAAATTAAACTAATCTCTAATCCCTAATCTCTAATCCCTAATCCTTGCTCTCTGTTCCCTGAGCAGGGATTTTTTATTTGAAGATTAAACTTTGCTAAAAAATTTTTTCTGTGTCTTGCAAAATTTCCTTAAATGATTTAAGCTTACGCAGGAATTTTCACAAAAGAGTTATAATTTAGCTGGGGGGGGGGGGGTAACC
>JAFZIQ010000019.1 GCA_017554285.1 Selenomonadaceae bacterium | reverse complement strand
GCTTGCGGCAAATTCAACTTGTTAAGGACGATTTTATCAAGCCCTTCGCTCTCCATAATCAGCGGCACTTCATAAATCGTTGACGCCGTCCGATTTTCTATAACTGCGTTTTCGTCCACGTCGCAGAACAGCGCGATTTTCTTTTTAAGCTCGCTAGTTATCGGATAATCCGTTCTGCAAACCAAAATGTCGGGCTGAATTCCTATGGCGCGGAGTTCCTTGACGCTGTGTTGAGTCGGCTTGGTTTTTAATTCGCCCGCCGCTCCGATATACGGCAATAAAGTCACGTGAATATAAAGCGAGTCATTCCTGCCGACTTCCTTTTTGACTTGTCGAATCGCCTCGATAAACGGCAAACTCTCAATATCGCCGACAGTGCCGCCGACTTCGGTTATCACAACGTCCGCTTTATCCTTTTCGGCAACAGCATAGACGCGGGCTTTAATCTCGTTGGTGACATGCGGAATAACTTGCACAGTCGAGCCGAGATAATCGCCCCTGCGCTCCTTAGACAAAACAGACCAATAAACTTTACCCGTCGTGGTATTCGAGTGCTTGCTTAAATTGATGTCAATGAACCGTTCGTAATGCCCCAAATCAAGGTCGGTTTCCGCGCCGTCGTCGGTTACAAAAACTTCACCGTGTTGGTAAGGGCTCATTGTGCCGGGATCAATGTTGATATAAGGGTCGAATTTCTGAATAGTAACTTTTAGTCCGCGACTTTTTAATAATCTGCCGAGAGATGCCGCAGTAATTCCTTTGCCGAGCGACGAAACTACTCCGCCTGTTACAAATATATATTTAGCCATTTTGTATTTCGATAACCCCCTTATTTTTTTAAGATTGATTCTGCCAACGAAAACTTTTTCCTGCCAAAAAATCTGCCGAACAATCACAGAAAAATTTTTCACCACAGAGAATTGACAAAAAAACAACTAGTATAATATTGGAAGCAAAGTAAGAAACTTTTCTGTTTAAGGAAAGAGAAGGAATTTTTATGGCTAAAATTTATAATGAGGAGTCCAATACGCTGTTATCAGGCACGAGTGGCAATGAATCAACCTTCAATAAAGCGGTATTTAGCGGCGGTAAATTGACGCTCTCGATAAAAGGCGGCGGCAAAGTGATTTTTGATAATGTCACGTCAGCAAGCGAGTTTAATATCAACAACGAAACTTATCACATTGCGGAAAAACGTTTGGTCAAATAAAATCTGCGCGGACAAAAAAATAATCCCCTGCAAAATCGCGGGGGATTTTTTTATATTCCTACTTCCTACTTCCTATTTCCCGATTACTTTTTATTCCATTGTCCCGTTGAATGGTCGGCGGTGTACTTACTGCCGTCGTTAAGCATGTACTCAACATCTTTGGCATTGCCTTGAATCTCAATGGACGAGCCGTCAACCAATTCAATCTTCGTGCCGCCTGAAGTTATCGTAGTCGCCGCAATTTGTTCAAGTCCGTTCGCCAAATACACAACGTCGCCCGAATTAATCGACGTGACAATATCCGTGCCGTTCTCCAAGCCGAAGAAGAAGATATTGTGACCTTTGCCGCCGACAAGTGTATCTCTCGATGCGCCGTAGCCGCCCCAAATGCTGTTCGCGCCTTCGCCGCCGTAAATGACATTGTCCAAATCGTTGCCGACCAGCGTATTGTTTCCGTTAGCCGTCGAAGCGTCAAGATATTTAATTTCACCCTTGTAAATTATGCCGTGTTCGCCTGTTATGCCGTCATCAAGCCAGACTTGCGCATTGCCTACATCGGCTCCGACTTTCATGGTAGCATTCTTCTCGGCGACAACATAGAAATCTGCAAGATTATCAAAGTTGCCTTGAGTATCAACTTTGGCAATTCTGTCGTTAAGCTCGAAGTCTTTGCCAACCGCCTCTTGCAACATAAGATAATCGTTGTTGCTCGCGTTAATCTGCATGATAAT
This sequence comes from Selenomonadaceae bacterium, assembly GCA_017554285.1. GTDB lineage: Bacteria > Bacillota > Negativicutes > Selenomonadales > Selenomonadaceae > Quinella. The sequence goes on along the minus strand of JAFZIQ010000019.1, from coordinate 2,176 downwards.
ATCTTCGCCTTGCATGAAGACTTCCGTAACGATATTTCCGCCCGGCAAGCTGATAATGTCTGCATTGTAATCATTTTCGCCGGCTATGTAACCGAAGCCCGAAATGGTATCGCGTCCGTCTTTAGCCATGTAGTAGAACATCGTCGAGCCGTCTTTTTCGTCGGAAGTGTCGCCGACCATAAGGTCTTTACCTGCCGCCGACCACATACTTGTATAACCCGTACCGGCAATAAGCGTATTATTATCGCCCGCCTTGCCGATAAGCGTTGAATTGCCGTCGCCCGCGTGTAATTTGTTTATGTTGAAGATTTTAGCGTCTTCACCGTTTAAGCGACCCGCATTGAGATTAAGATTGACTTCGACAGAACCGGAATATTCGCTGAAATCTAAGCCGCTGCCGTCTTCCTTATTGCCGAAGAATACATTTGCCTCGCTGAATTCGTCAACGCCGATATTTCTGCCTTCCTGCGCGATTGCGACGTTATATTGATTCTTGCCGTCTTTGATTCGCATTTCGTAAGGAGTATCGGTTTCGGAATCGTCAAAGCTTACGAGATATTCGGCAGGTGTCAGCCCGTCAAAGGTGATTTGCGCACCGCCCGAACGCATTACAAGCCCTTCGCCGTCTTCGGTTTCGTAATTGAATTTGAGTGAGCCAATATCGTTTACCAGAATTTCGTCGCCGACGTCGTAATCGTTATTGAAGTTGTGGATTGTATTTCTGCCCTTGTTGCCGAGTACGATTGTTGCGCCGTCGGTTCCGCGCAGGCTCTTATCGGTGATATAAATTTGATTATCGCCCGCGCCGCCGTTAATGTAATCGCCTTCGCCGGCAAGAATTGTGTCGTCGCCATTGCCGCCAATCAGAGTAGACGCGCCTGTCTTTGTGGTATCGGAGGAGCTTTCGGCGTAATTGCCTTTCAGAATCAAATCGTCAGACGAAGTTTTTGCGTTGATAACTCCGCCGTCGGTGTGAGTAAAGCCGACGCGTTTTTGTTCGCCCATGTAATCAACGAGGTTAGCGAAAGTACTGCCCTTTTCGTCAGCGTCGGGATTGAAGTTGACGATAGCATCACCCAGAGTCATTACGCCGTCGCCGAATTTGATTGAATTATTCTTTATCGCGCCGACAAGGTCTGTATATTCAAAGCTCCTAATCTTTGCGTGGTTATTGCTGTCGTAATTTTGGAGAGTAACTTTGCCGGAAGTCGGGACGATAGTTGTATCGCTGTTATTTTGTACGTCAACGGTCGCAGTGCCGTCATGACGATTGACGATTGTATCCGCGCCTTTACCGGTCTTGATTGAAACTTTTGCATAGGGACTGTCATTAACAGCAACGTCGCCGCCGTCGCCGAGTTCGATATTTTTCTTACCGTTCGCAGTCGAATCAATGTAAGCCGCATTTTTGCCTTCGTCATTGAATTTAACATCTTGGTCGCCGCCGAGTAATGTAACCCGTTTGGTATATCGGCTGTTGCTGAAGTCGGCATTTTGAACGCTTGAACCCGAAGAATTATCCAGCGTCATAGCCATAGGACTGTCGAGTTTGCCGCTTGCAATAGCCTCTGCCGCCGAATCGCCGCTGAGACTTACCGTTGACGGGTCAGGCTCGCCAATTAACGTTCTGATAATATCGTCACGCGAAGTCTTTTCGGTTATCGGCTTATTGTTCGGGTCGTAAATATAAACGTGGTCGCGTCCTGCAATGAAGGTGTCGCCGTCCTTAGCGTTAAAGGATTCGTTGTTGACGCTGTAGGAGCCGCCCTTTGCAACCGTGAGGCTTGAATCCAAATCCAGTCCGAGTACAAACATTCCGTCGCCCGAAATGCTTACTCCGTTATCGTCGCCGCGCAGAATATACGTCCTGTCATTAACCGTCAAAGTTCCTTCGGGCATGAGGTAAGTTGCCAACGAGAGACTGCCGCCGATTGAATCGCCGCTTGCCAATCCGGAAATTTCAGTAATGTTTTCGCCGTCATTGGCTACAGTGACTTTATCGCTTGACGACCGGAAAAGTTTATCATTCAAATTAATATCGTCAAGGTCGCCGTAGATGGAGCCTTCAAACTCGCCGATATTTTTAATATTGCTGTTAATGTCGGTGGTAAAGACTACAACGCCGTCAAGTGTGTCATTGATGTTATAAGTGTCGTCTTTGAAAGTGAAGTTGCCG
>JAFZIQ010000018.1 GCA_017554285.1 Selenomonadaceae bacterium | reverse complement strand
GGCTGACTACGATAAATTGATTTATAAGACAATGGAGCATGTGCCCGTTAAGCCGCTTTACACTCATGACGAATACGAGCATATGAATCATTTGGACTTCGTTAGCGGAATTCCTCCGTTCCTGCGCGGTCCTTATGCGACAATGTATGTATTTCGTCCGTGGACTGTTCGCCAATACGCGGGTTTTTCGACGGCTGAAGAATCCAACGCCTTTTATCGTCGCAACCTCGCCGCAGGTCAAAAGGGCTTATCGATAGCGTTTGACTTGCCGACTCATCGCGGCTACGACGCAGATAATCCCCGCGTTTTCGGCGATGTCGGTAAAGCAGGCGTCAGCGTTTGTTCAATGCTTGATATGAATATTTTGTTCAGCGGCATTCCGCTTGACCAAATGTCGGTTTCAATGACTATGAACGGCGCAGTCCTTCCGATTTTGGCGTTCTTTATCCAGAGCGGCATTGAACAGGGCGTTGACAAATCGATTCTCAACGGCACGATTCAAAACGATATTCTTAAAGAATTCATGGTTCGCAACACCTACATTTATCCGCCCGATATGTCAATGCGAATCATCGGCGATATTTTTGAGTACACAACAAAATACATGCCGAAGTTCAATTCGATTTCGATTTCCGGTTATCACATGCAAGAGGCTGGCGCACCGGCTGATATTGAGCTTGGTTACACGTTGGCTGACGGTCTCGAATACATTCGCACGGGCATTAACGCTGGCTTGAAGGTTGACGACTTCGCAAAACGTCTCAGTTTCTTCTGGGCTATCGGCAAGAATTATTTCATGGAAGTTGCTAAGATGAGAGCGGCTCGCGTGCTTTGGGCTAAGATTGTTAAGCAAATGGGCGGAACTCAAGCAAAATCTATGGCGTTGCGTACACATTGCCAAACTTCGGGCTGGTCGCTTACCGCGCAAGACCCGTTCAACAATATTTCCCGTACAGTTATGGAGGCAATGGGCGCGGCACTCGGTCATACTCAATCGCTCCATACAAATGCACTCGACGAAGCTATTGCGTTGCCGACGGACTTCAGCGCACGTATTGCCCGCAACACGCAACTTTACATTCAAGATGAAACAAGCGTTTGCAAAATTATCGATCCTTGGGGCGGCTCCTACTACGTCGAAGCTCTTACCAATGAAATTATTCGTCGTGCTTGGGCGCATATTCAAGAGATTGAACAGCTCGGCGGCATGGCTAAGGCTATCGCGACGGGCTTGCCGAAAATGCGCATTGAAGAGGCGGCGGCTCGTCGTCAAGCGCGTATCGACTCCAATAACGAAACGATTGTCGGCTTGAATAAATTCCGCCTTGATAAGGAAGACCCGCTTGAAATTCTTGCCGTTGATAATACTGCGGTTAGAAATGCGCAGGTCGAACGTCTTAACAAACTCCGCGCAGAACGTAATGAAGATGATGTTCGCGCCGCGCTTGAGGCTATCACTAAAGCCGCTGAATCTCGCGATAACGGCAACTTGCTTGAATGTGCTGTTGAAGCGGCTCGTGTCCGTTGCTCGCTCGGTGAAATTTCCGACGCCGTCGAGAAAATCAGCGGACGCTATCAGGCGACGATTCACACAATCAGCGGCGTTTACTCCAGCGAATTCGGCGCACAGACCGAACTTGATAAAGTCCGTGCCCGCGCAGATGAGTTTGAACAGCTTAATGGACGTCGTCCGCGTATTTTTGTTGCTAAAATTGGGCAAGACGGTCACGACAGAGGCGCAAAGGTCATCGCATCGAGTTTTGCTGATATGGGCTGGGACGTTGATGTCGGTCCGCTCTTCCAGACGCCACAGGAAGCCGCGCAGGATGCTGTTGACAACGACGTTCATATTGTCGGATTCAGTTCACTTGCCGCAGGGCATAATACGTTATTGCCTGAACTCGTCGATGAACTTAAAAAACTCGGTCGCGAAGATATTTTGGTAGCTATCGGCGGCGTTATTCCCGTTCAAGATTATGATCACCTTTACAAGAGCGGCGCAGTTGCGATTTTCGCACCCGGTACCAATATCCCCGAAGCCGCAATGAAACTTTTGAACATTTTAGTCGACCGCGCTAAGGAAGAAGAAGAAGCAGGCTGATTAAAGATTTCCGTATGAAAAATTTTAACCGTCAGGCTATCGAGCTTGGCGGTTTTTTTATTCACTACGTTATTGACTAATAAAGCCCTGTGTATGCTAGAATCAATTTGCTTTTAAAACTATTCACAGCATGATATAAAACCTTTCCACCTATATTGTAAACTGCCTGCGCCGCGCAGTCGACGCAACTTATATCGCGCAACTTATCGGGAGCACATCGAAAAGCTCAAGGCGGTTGGCGATTATAATATGCGGAAGAAAATCCGATTATCGGGCGACTGGAGCTGATTCGCCGGTATAAAAATTCTTTCAAGCGGCTTGATGCGATGAATAATGCAATTAGAGAAAAAATTTTAAGGGCGTCAACAAATGCGGAGCTTGATAATATTTTTGACGAACACGGGAAATTTTTTTGACAATATCGCCGTCATTTGCTATAACGGGCAGGAAATTTAATAAGGAGGTATTTCATTTGAAGTATCAGGAATTGGTATTTGCCCTGCAGAAATTTTGGGCGGATAAGGGTTGCATATTGGCGGAGCCGTACGACGTGGAAAAAGGCGCGGGCACGATGAATCCGTTTACATTTTTGAGAGTACTCGGTCCGGAACATTGGAACGTGGTTTATACGGAGCCTTCGCGCAGACCGGCGGACGGACGTTACGGCGACAATCCGAACAGATTATATCAACATCATCAACTGCAACTGATTATGAAGCCGTCGCCCGACAATATCCAAGAACTTTATTTGGAAAGTTTGGCGGCAATCGGCATTGAGGCTGAAAAGCACGATATACGCTTTGTTGAGGATAACTGGGAATCGCCGACTTTGGGCGCGTGGGGACTTGGCTGGGAAGTTTGGCTGGACGGTATGGAAATTACGCAGTTCACGTATTTTCAGCAAGTCGGCAGTCAAGACGTTAAGCCCGTCGCAGTTGAAATAACCTACGGGCTTGAGCGGCTCGCAATGTATATTCAAGGCGTCGAAAATGTTTACGACGTTGAATGGGCGGAAGGCGTCACCTATGGCGACGTTTTTCATCAGAATGAATTTGAGCAATCGAGTTATGCCTTTGATTTGAGCGACGAAAAATTATTGTTCGAGCTGTTCGAGAAATACGAGGCGGAAGCTGTCAGGATTATCAAGCTCGGCTACGTTCACCCCGCCTACGATTATGTTTTGAAATGTTCGCACACGTTCAATCTTTTGGACGCAAGAGGCGCAATCAGCGTAAGTGAGCGGACGGCGTTTATCGGGCGCGTGAGGAAATTGGCTCGCATGTGCGCCGAAATTTATTTAAAACAGCGCGAGAAACTCGGTTATCCCTTGCTGAAAAAATCTGCGGAGGTGAATGCGTAATGGATAAAAAAATTTTGCTCCTTGAAATCGGCACGGAAGAAATCCCCGCGCACGCCATGCCCGCCATTTTAAATCAGCTTAAAGACCTTGCCGAGAAAAATTTAAAAGAATCTCGAATCGAATTCGGCGAAGTAAAAACTTTGGGCACTCCGCGCAGATTGGCTTTGCTTGTCGACGACGTTGCGAGTAATCAAGCCGACGTTGAAGAAGAAAAACGCGGAGCTTCTGCAAAAATCGCGTTCGATAAGGACGGCAAACCGACTAAGGCGGCTATCGGCTTTGCAAATAAAAATAAAGTTCGCCCCGAAGATTTAATCGTTCGCGACGGTTATATTTACGCCGTGATTCGCGAGCAAGGTAAATCTTCCGCCGAAATTTTTAAAACGCTCCTGCCGAAAATCATTTGCGATTTGAGTTTCCCGAACAACATGCGCTGGGGCAATTTGGATTTTAAATTTATTCGTCCGTTGCGTTGGATTGTCGCGCTGTTCGGAGAAGAAATCATTCCCTTTGAAGTCGCCAATGTTAAGAGCGGCAATGTTTCACGCGGACACAGATTTTTAAGCAAGGGCGATTTTGAAATTGCAACGGCGGGCGATTACGTCAAGACCTGCGCGGAAAATTTTGTTATCGTCGACCAAATGCAACGGCGCGAAATGATAACCGCGCAAATTAATGAAGTCGCCGCAAATAAAAACGGCGTCACCGAAATTACCGACGACCTTTTGGAAGAAGTCCTTTACCTTGTCGAATATCCGACGGCACTCGCGGGCGCGTTTGAGGAAAAATATTTGAAGTTGCCCGCCGAAGCCGTTATAACTCCCATGCGCGACCACCAACGTTATTTTCCCGTTAAAACTGCCGACGGAAAACTTTTGCCGCTTTTCATAACCGTTCGCAACGGCGGCAAGGATTATCTCGATATTGTTCAACACGGCAACGAACGAGTTTTGAAAGCTCGCCTTGAGGACGCGCAATTTTTCTTCAACGAGGACAGGAAAAAATCTCTTGAGGCTCACCGCGATAAATTAAAGACAGTCGTTTTCCAAGAGGGACTCGGCTCCGTTTATGAGAAAACCGAACGTCTGGTTACGCTCGTCAAGAAAATTTCCGAAATGCTTAACGTCGATGCGGCAAATTCTATTCGTGCGGCGCAACTTTCCAAAGCCGATTTGGTTACGGGCATGGTCACGGAATTCACGGAACTTCAAGGCGTCATGGGGCGCGAATATGCCAAACTCGACGGCGAAGTTTCCGAAGTCTGCGCGGCGATTGATGAACATTACATGCCGCGATTCGCCGGCGATACTCAGCCGAAAACCACTGCGGGCAAAATTTTAAGCCTCGCAGATAAAATTGATAACATTGTCGCGACATTCAGCCGCAATCTGATTCCGACCGGTTCTCAAGACCCGTTTGCTTTGCGCCGTCAAGCTCTCGGCATTGTCAATCTTTTAACCGCCGCCCGTTGGTCAATTTCACTCAGTGAAGTCGTCGAATTGGCTATGGACTTGCTCAAAATTACGGATACGGTCGGGCGCGAAAAAATTCAAAAAGAATTCGCCGATTTCATACGCCTGCGCGTCAAAAATGTTTTAAGCAACTCGACGCGCTATGACATTATCGACGCCGTGATTGAGGACGTTGATAATATTTTCGCCGTCACTCTTAAAGCCGCCGCCGTCGAACAATTCCTTAAAACGTCCGACGCAATCAAAAATATTCAATCGTTCGTGCGCGTCAGTAACCTCGCCAAAAAAGCCGAATCAACCGAACTCAATGCCGAACTCTTTACGCTCGATGCCGAAAAAATTTTATATCAAGCCTTCGCCGCTGTCAAAGTCGTTGCCGAAGAGCTTATCGATAAAAAAGATTATCTCGGCGCACTCGATGCACTCAAGAAACTTTCCGCGCCCATTGATTCATTCTTCGATTCGGTTATGGTTATGGACGAGGATTTAACCGTCAGAAAGAATCGGCTCGCATTGCTCAAATCCGCCGATAATTTGCTCGCCAAAATCGCCGACTTCGGCAAAATCATTTGTTGATTTTTTAATCGCCTTTAACTGATTAAAAATTTGCAGGAAGTTTCGCTGCCACGTCGAAAGTAATTGCAAAATGTAGAGCGATAAATTTAAAAGGAAGAATGACTATGAGCACAAATTTATTTCTCCAAGTCGGCGAGGATTCACCGTTAAGCCGAATCAAGACTTATTTCGACGCCCTGCAAAATTCCGCTGACGAATATTTTTTCGTCAATGACTTGAATACGGGGCAAACCTTGTTGTCAAAAAATTTCTTGCGTGATTTCAATTTCCCTGAAGAAATTGTCGAAGATTTTTCCGCAATTATAATGCCGTTTATTTGGCATGACGACCGCGAGATTTTGGAATCGGCATTGGGTGAAATCGATTCCGTAAATCCCGGCGATGAAATTTTTGGCGAATTCCGCTTGCTGAATCGCGACGGTGAATATGGTTGGGTCAGCCTTCGCATGACGGCGGGCACTGATGAATTCGGACAACCCGAACTCGTCGCGGGCGTGATTGCTCGCATGGATTTAAAACAAAAAGCCGACCCCGTTACCGGACTCCTCAATCGCAATGCTTTCCAAGCCGCCTTGATGAGGGAATTAAACAGTTCGCCCGACGTTCACGGCGCAGTTATTTTTATCGGGCTTGATAACTTCCAACTCGTCAATGAAACTTACGGACATGAATTCGGCGACAATGCTTTGAAACAGCTCGCGCAGGACATTACAAATATCTTGCCGCCCGATATTCGCCTTTACAAGCTCGATAATGACATGTTCGCATTTTTCGTGGAGGACGTTTATCCTGAGGAAATTGAAATTATTTTCTCCAGCGTTCAACTTTGTATGCGCGAAATCCGCAACGTCGAAGATACTATTTTCTGTACGGCGTCGGGCGGCGCGACTTTCTATCCCGAAGACGCAAACGACGTAACAAGCCTTATGCGTTATGCTGAGGTTGCGCTTGAATTTGCTCGCAAAAAAGGTCGCGATCAAATTGCCTTCTTCGACACCGAATATTATGATCGTTGGCGTTACGATATTGGTATGCAAAACCTTATGCAGAATTCGATTGCTCGCGGCTGTGAAGATTTCTTCCTTTGCTATCAACCGCAAATCGACGCGAAAACCGGCAAACTTACCGGAGCGGAAGCTCTACTTCGCTGGTATGATAAAGACGGTTCGGTCGTCGCGCCCATGCAATTTATTCCCATGCTTGAAAGGTCGCGCATGATTATTCCCGTCGGGCACTGGATTATTGAAAACGCGGTTAAGACGGCTAAGAAGTGGCAGGAGTTCATGCCGAATTTTGAGATCAGCGTGAACATTTCGCTTTACCAGCTCGAAGAACAACTGCTGTTTGAATTCGTCAAGGATTGCATTGAGCGTCATCAAATCAATCCGAACACGATAGTTTTTGAGTTGACGGAGAGCAATAAAGTTTACGATTGGGAGTTCGTCAACAAGCAATTTAATGAGTTCCATGATTTGGGAATTAAAATTGCAATGGACGATTTCGGCATGGGCTATGCGAATTTGGCGTTCCTTAAAAATTTCAAGTGCAATCAAGTCAAAATCGACCGCATGTTTGTTGAGGACATAGTCAACAGCGAATACGACCGCGAGATAGTCAAGCATGTTATCATGATGTGCCACGCTGTCGGAATGCAAGTTTGCGTTGAAGGCATTGAAGACGAGGCGACATATATTTATCTGCGCGACGTTTGCGACGCTGATCTTATTCAAGGTTTTTACTTCGGCTATCCCGAAACGGAAGATGTTTTCACCAAGCGTTTCAACAAGTAAATCGGAGGGCTTTTAATGAGTTTTAAAAATTTGGCGGCTCTGATTTGCGGCGCGATGATTTTAACTTCGTCGATTTGTTTTGCGGCGGTTGACAGTGATAAAATTTCATTGGGCGGGATTTCGCCGGGCATGAGTGAAACCGATTTAATCGCGGCATTCGGTCAACCGAATCACAAAGTCGGCAATGATTGGACTTATAAGACGTTCACAGTGGAAATTGAAAGCGGCATTGTTACCGAAATTTCGACGCGCAGTGAAACGATTATCACTCCGGACGGCGTTCGAGTCGGGCTTGTTGCTGAGGCTTTGAATACGACTTTCGGCAAGGCGGATAAGGTTGATAATGATTACGGCGAGACGGAATATAAATATTACAGCACCGACCGCACGAAAAAGATTGAGTTCAAAGTTGTGAACGGCATGATTGCGAAAATTTCTTGCAAGGTTAATGATTGATTCCATACATGAAAACGATAAAATTTTTTCTAATCTGCGCGGCGGCAGTCGCGGGATTTTTTTTTAGCTTAACTAACGGTTCTGTAGAAATTACTTCCGCGCAGATTTTCTTCGGCGTCGAGGACGAGACGAAACGACAGATTTTAGAAAATATACGATTGCCGCGAACAATTGTTGCAATGTTGGTGGGCGTGAATTTATCGTTATCGGGTGCGATACTGCAAGCGGTAATGAAAAACCCGCTCGCCGACCCTCACATAATCGGGATTTCATCGGGAGCGGGATTGTTCGGAATATTCGTCATGATGATTTTCGGCGACGCGGGAGCATTGGTAACGCCGGCGGCATTTATCGGAGCAATGTTGGCGGCGACGCTGATATATCTTTTGGCGTGGAAGGACGGGATTCGTCCGATTCGAGTAATATTGGCGGGCGTCGCAGTCAGTGCATTTTTGGGCGCGGGCATTTCGGCGTTGCTGATTTTTTATTCGGATAAAGTTCACGGCGCGTTGTTATGGATGGTCGGCGGATTATCTGCGCGAAGTTGGCAACACGTCGAAATATTACTGCCCTATTCAATCGTCGGGACGCTCGCAACATTATTGGCGGCGCGGCATCTGAACGTTTTGCAGTTGGGCGACGAAGTAGCGACGGGCTTAGGCTTGCGCGTCAATCTTGTCCGAACGATTTTAACTGCGATTGCGGCATTGCTGGCGGCGTCGGCGGTCTGTGTCGTGGGATTATTGGGGTTTGTCGGGCTGATAGTTCCTCACACTGCGCGATTGATTCTCGGCTCGGATTATCGAATACTTTTACCGGGCGCGGCGTTTTTGGGCGCGGCAGTCGTGACGATAAGCGACACATTCGCCCGAACGATTTTTGCTCCGACAGAATTGCCCGTAGGAATTTTAATGGCGATGCTCGGTGCTCCGTTCTTTTTATACTTATTGCGGAAGGAATTATAAGACGCCCTTAGTTGAGGGAACGTCTTTATTTTTTTTGTCGACTTTGACAGCCTCTTTAAGCGCGTGTCCCAACGCTTTAAAAATCGCCTCAACCTTATGATGAGAATTTTTGCCGTAAAGGATTTTGACGTGAAGAGTAATTCCCGCGTTGAAAGCGAACGCTCGCAAGAATTCTTCGACAAGCTCGGTATCGAAGTTGCCGATTTTGGGAGCGAGTTCGCCGAGTTCGCAAACCAAAAACGGTCGTCCGCTTATATCCAAACTCACAAGGGCTAAAGTTTCGTCCATAGGCAGGAAGAAAGTCCCGTAACGGGCAATGCCTTTCTTATCGCCGAGCGCGGATTTTAACGCCGTGCCAAGTGCAATTCCAATATCTTCAACGCTGTGATGTCCGTCGACTTCCAAATCGCCCTTGCAAACGACTTTTAAACCAAATTGCCCATGCATCGCGAAAAGATTCAACATATGGTCGAAAAAGCCGATGCCCGAATTAATTTCCGCCTTGTTCTTGCCTTTGGTATCCAATTTCAAGTCGACTTTTATATTGGTCTCGGTCGTTTTGCGATTAACTTTGCCGATTCTCATAATCAAGCCTCCAAAAAATTTTTTATCGCAGAAAATACTTCGTCGTTCTCAAGACGCGTGCCGATTGAGATTCGCAAGCAATTCTTAAGCCCGAACGAATTCGGCGAAAAATATCTTATGCCGATTTCCAATGACTCAAGATAATTTTTAAGCTCCTCTGCGCGGGAGAGTCTGAACAAAATAAAATTCGTTTCGGACGGAAAGACTTCGACGCCCGATAATTTTTCAAGCCGCTCGAACATGCGCTTACGTTCTGCGATTGTCATTTGCAGACGCGGAATAAATTCGTCGCGCATTTGATAGACAATATCCGCCGCCGCCAAACTCAAAATGTTCATGTGGTAAGGCATAAAAGTTTTGTTAATCATGCGTGTAACTTCGGGCTGAGCAATCATGTAGCCGACGCGAGCACCCGCCATGCCGTAAGCTTTGGAAAATGTGCGGGCGACAATCAGATTCGGATATTTTTTAACGAGATTGACAGCCGACCGACCGTAGAATTCAACGTAGGCTTCATCAAGCAGGAAGGCGCAATCAATCGACGCGGCTATTTTCTCAACCTGCGCGGGCGTCAAGACATTGCCTGTAGGATTATTCGGATTGCAGACGACAGCGAGACTTGCGCCGACTTCGCGGATTGTTTTAATGAACTTGTCGACGTTGAGATTAAATTTCTCGTCCAAATCGAAGGGAACGCCGATTGCGTCCGCCGCCTTAGCATAAATTTTATACATTGAAAAGCTCGGTTGAGGATAAACGATTTTGTGACCCGCGCCGCCGAAGGCATGAAAAACTTTTTCTATAATCTCACTCGACCCGCTGCCCAATAAAATTTGCGCGGAATCGACCGAAAAATTTTTGGCAATCTGTTCTACCAGCGAATAATATTCTTCATTGGGATAACGATTGAACGCCAGCATTGCCAGTCGATTAATAACGCGCTCTTCGACAAGCGGCGGCAAGTTCAGCGTCGACTCGTTTGCATTGACTTTGATTCGATAATTTTTTTCCACCCCGTCATAAGACGGCATTTTATCCAGTTCATTTCTGTAATTCAGCATTTACAAAACCTCTTAAAAATTTTTTATGAGATTATATCAGCCGCTGCGAAATTTTGCACGAAAAAAATCCCTGACATTCGGTCAAGGATTTTTTTTGTAGCCGAAAGATTTTACTCGAACATTTCACACGCACTGAAGAAAATCGGAATTTCCCGCGCAGAACTTTCGGGACTGTCGGAGGCGTGAACGGCATTTTTGGTTTTGTCGACAGCGTAAAGTTTACGAACGGTGCCTTCAGCCGCCTCAGCGGGATTCGTCGCGCCGTTAAGTTCGCGGACTTTTTTAATCACATTATCGCCGCCGAGTACCAAAGCCATAATCGGCGCACTCGTCATGAATTCGACCAGCGCGGAATAATAAGGGCGTCCGATGTGTTCGGCGTAATGTTTCGCGGCGAGTTCGGGCGTCATCTTCATAACTTTAGCCGCGATAATTTTAAAGCCTGCGTCCTCATAAATTTTGAGAATGTCGCCCGCGTGATTTTTGCCGAAAGCGTCCGGCTTGATAAGTACCAATGTTTTTTCCACTAAGTTATTCCTCCTGCGATAAAATTTTTGTCAAAGCGTCAAGCAATTTATCGTTGTCAGCCGTCGTCCTGACTGCCAAGCGCAGATAATTTTTCCACGAATTTTTTTCTGACAAGTCCTTGACGAAAATATTGTAGCTGATTAAAAGATTTTTGCAAAGCTCCCGCGCAGATTTATCGACAAGCTCAATCATAATAAAATTTGCTTGTGAAGGAATAACGCGAATACCCGAAATTTTTCCAAGCTCATTCTCAAATCTTTTGCGTTCCTCGCGAAGTTTTCGGAGTGATTCAAAATAAACTCGTTTGTATTTTTCAAAAATCTGCATGTAAAATTCGGCGAAAGAATTTATGTTCCAAATGGCGGCGTCTTTCTTCAGCGCGGCGATAAGTTCTTCATTGCCCGATGCCAATACACCCAAACGCAAACCGCCGATACCGTGCGATTTCGACAAACTTTTGATAACGCAAAGATGTTTATTCGCGTTCAAAATATTTTGCCGGATTAAAGTTTCATTCTCGTCAGCGAAGTCAACAAAGCTCTCGTCAATAATCAGATTAAGATTCTTTTTCGCCGTCCAATGAATCAGCCGAATCAAATCACATTTCGAAATGAAATTCCCCGACGGATTATCGGGATTGACAACGATTAGCGAAGTTATTTCCTTATCGCCGAAAAAGTTTATCAGGTCATCGACGTTGTAGGAAAAATTTTCATTCTGCGGCGAAAAGCAAATCGATTCGGCTTTATCGTAACGATTGGGATATTCTTCAAACGTCGGGCGCACAAATCCGACTTTGCCCGATAATTTTTGCATGAGTAATTTAATCAACTCAGCCGCGCCGTTGCCAACCAAAATATTTTCTATGTGAACACCGAAATTTTTAGCCGCCAACAGAGAATTTACCCTCATACCCGACGGATATTGCATCAACAGTTTCATTGAGTTTGCGTTAATCTCATCAATCAACTTTTGCGGCGGGAAGTATGGATTAACCAAATAACAAAAATCGATAAGTTTCGGATAACGCCAATAGCCGCCGTAACGCTTTTGAATCATGGAAACTTTTTCATCATCGTCGGGCGCGAATATCGATTCGGCAATGTCCAAATCTTGAATGTCGTCGATTTCATACCAGCGCAAAAATTTATTGTCGCTGCGCAGAGAATTTAAACGTTTGGCGCGAATCTCCGGTTCGTCAAGAATCATAATGACGCGCAGAACCTGTTCATAATATTCGTTATTGCCCAAAGCCGTTGAATAGGCTTCAAGAAAAGGCGCGTAAAGATTTTCGGAAAAATGCTTGCTGAATTTGTAAATGTTCACGGTTTTATAAAGGTCGGCGGTGTCTTTGAAATTGAAATTCTTTCCGGAGATAAATTTTTCGATTCGGTCGTCGCTCGTGACCTTTATGCAGGTGCCATCCATCCAATTTTCGTATCTGTCGACAAGAGCAAGCGTTTCGCGTGGATCGTTCACCAATTCTTCCAAAACGGCGTCCTCAAAAATCAAATCGGATTCCAATAACAAAGTATCTTCGCGGCAGAGATACTCCTTAGCCAGAAAGAGCGAATAAATATTGTTAGTCTTGTCGTAAACGGGATTGTTGACGTAAACGATCGGCGTCTGAATATTGAGCGTTTCAATATAGTCGATTAATTTTTGTCCTCTGTAGCCGACAACGATAACGATTCGTGACAAGTGCTGTTGTTCGAGCTGATGAAGCATTCGTTCAATCAGCGTAACGCCGTTGACTTTAACCATACATTTGGTATTGTCCTTCGTCAATTCTTTGAGGCGTTTACCCATGCCCGCCGCGAGAATTATTGCTTGCACTGCGAATCCCTCCTCAATTCGTCGGAAATATTCTTGTAGATGAATTCGCTCGCCAACATGCCGTTATCTTTCGGGTAATTGAGGTATTTGTCGAAAACCGCCTTGCGCTCGGCGGCTTTGTAGTCGTCTCCCTCAATGATGACGCGCTGTATCATCGCGGAGATACCTTCAAAATCTTTGCCGTCGACAAGGTACGAACCTTTAAAAATCTCTACACTCAGATAATTACCTGATTTTTTTTCTCCACGTGTCAAATAAATCATTGGTTTATCGACGTATTGATACTCAGCAATAAAAGACTGAGAATCATGAATCATGCCGTCACTTGTGGCAAATATATCTTGATAATAAGCTCCTATATAAACTTG
The DNA here is from genome assembly GCA_017554285.1 of Selenomonadaceae bacterium. GTDB lineage: Bacteria > Bacillota > Negativicutes > Selenomonadales > Selenomonadaceae > Quinella. The sequence continues at coordinate 3,711 of JAFZIQ010000018.1, read as the reverse complement.
TGCATTGGGCAAATCGTCCCATTTTTTGAAATACCCTTCACAGCTCTCAACATCTGGAAATACTCTTACGACAACGGTACGATTAAATAATGCGGGATGCGGTTTGACAACCCAAGAAATTTCGGGATGTGCTTTGGCAAATTCATACATGAACATATGGTTCCATTTGAAATTGGCACTGCCTCCCCAAGTTACATTCATCGACCAATGTGGTGCCCAAATGATTTTCTTGGCGTCAGGACGAGTCATTTTCCAATCAAAATGGAATTTTGAATCAGGCTTAAAGAAGACGTCCAATTTGGGATAACCGCTATAAATGCCGCGCAGAAAGCCAAGTTCATTTACCTTTTTATATTTTTCCAGTGACATAAGTGAGGGGAAGAACATTTTCCATGAAACGTTATAGAGAAAGAGCTTGTCGAGACCCGTATTTAAAATAAACGAGTAAGGAATACATACCACCAAAGTTTCTTTTACTTTAAGATTTGCAAGACAAAAAGCCGCAGGAACCCGTTCCGGATAAGGTGTTAATCTGAAGAGAATATCCTGTGTTGGAATATCAGATTTCCTTTCAAATACATTTAAGCCGTGAACCTCGTATTTCTTTAAATCTCCTAAAAATTCGTTTCCATAAGACTCTTTGACTTTGATTGTAGGTACGAAAACTGTAGGTTCGAAACGTTCATCCTGCGCAAATAAATTATACAAATCATCGCCGCACCAATGGGCAGATTCTGAAAAATAAAAACCTACTTTAATTTTATCTTTACGACGAATGTTCTCTACAGTCAAGTTGAAAATACGAGTCGTAAGTTCATTGTAATCATCTTTCGGCAATAGTTCTGTCAGACATGCAAGGTAACTGTAAGTCAATTCTGAGAAGACACTCACCATTAAATCCATACAAGTTTCTTTTGGTAAGGTCTTGGAAAGGCGATTAAAATCTTCGCAAGCCATTTTGCAGAAGATGTGATGGGACAAAGGTCTGTCGTCACTCCAAAAATTACGTTCATGCGCAAAATATTTTCCAAGCACGTTGAAAAAATCCTTGCTCGCGTTGAAAATTTCTTCCGGCGAAATAATATCTTTGAAATAAAGCCTTTCGCCGAGTAAAGCACTGACTGCCGCCGAGCCTTCCGAGTTCAAATGCGCTTTGTCTTTAAAAAGCTTCTCGGCAATTTCAACGTCAAGCAAATCGATAAATGTAGCTTTGTATTTCCTAACGACGTTGTTAATTGTGTCGCGGAAAGCCTTCAGGACATTGGCATTGTAGATTTTCTTAACTGCCGCGTTGACAGGCAAAACGACGCAAACAGGTTTCGCGCCGCTATCGAGACAGAGTTTGATATAATCATCAAGAACTTTTTCCGCGACCTTGCAAACAGCAGGCGGCTCCTTGTCGTTCGCTGGAACCGTGTAAGGTGACAAACCGATAAGGACAAACTTAATCGATTTGGTCGGGACTTGCACGAAAAAGTTTTTTGCGGCGAGAAAGCTCTGTTGCAAGTCTTGATTGGTGTCGGCAAGGGATACCCCCCCCATTATCATTATTGCATAAATTAGCACACGGGATAAATTTCAAATTCAAACCGTCCCGCATGTACTCGTTGCCCGTAACAAAAAAATCTGCAACAGGCTTTTTGTCAAGGATTAAATTTTCCATTGAATCACTTCAAAAATAATTTGCAATCAGCATACTACTTTTAAGCTTGACGGTCAACAGCAAAACATATAAACTGCGTAGAAATTAGATTTTGGGAGGAAAATTTTATGCAAGTGACTAAAACAGATTTGGAAGGCGTCTTGATTTTGGAGCCTAAAGTTTTCGGCGACGCTCGCGGCTGGTTTATGGAAACGTGGTCGGCTCGCAAATTTGAGGCGGCAGGTTTGAATTTTAATTTCGTGCAGGACAATCAATCTTACTCCGCGCAGAAGGGCACTCTTCGCGGCTTGCACTATCAAACGGCTCCTTTTGCTCAAGCTAAATTGGTTCGTTGCACTCGCGGTAAACTTTTGGACGTGGCAGTTGATATTCGCGAAGGCTCGGAAACTTTTGCAAAATGGGTTGCCGTCGAACTCACTGCCGAAAATAAAAAGCAACTTTTGATTCCGCGCGGCTTTGCGCACGGTTTTTTGACTTTGACTGACGACGTTGAAATTCAGTATAAGGCTGATAATTTTTACGCGCCGGCTTGTGACGGGAATATTCGTTGGGACGACCCCGAAATTAATATCGCGTGGAATTTTAAGCCGACGATTTTGGCTGATAAAGATGCTAAGGCTCCGACACTTCGCGAACGTTTGGAAAATGGAGAGTTAAAATTTTAAACATGGAACTGACAAGCGAACAGCGGGCGGCAGTTGAACTGCGCGGGGAAAATTTATTGACGGCGGCAGCGGCGGGCGCGGGCAAAACTCGAACACTTACAGAGCGCGTCGTAACTTTGATTGAAGAAAATGCTTGCGAAGTCGACGAAATGTTAATCATGACGTTCACCAATGCCGCCGCGCAGGAAATGCGATCTCGAATACAGGCGCGATTATCGGAACGCCTTCAAAGCGAACTTGATACGGACATTCAAGCGCGACTGGAAAAGCAGATAATTCTTTTAAGCTCCGCGCAGATTTCAACGTTCGATTCATTTTGTCAATCGGTTTTACGCAGGAATTTTTCGCGAATCGATTTAGACCCGAAATTTCGCACGGCTGACACGAATGAACTTGCGATTTTAAAAAAGGAAGTCATAGAAGAGCTTTTTGAAGAGAATTACGCGGACGGCAGCGAGAAGTTTAAAAATTTCACGGACGCATTCGGCGGCACGGTTCACGGCGACGATAGAATTCACGAAATGATTATCGACCTGCACGACTTTTCATTGAGCACGCCTTATCCCGAAAAGTGGCTTGATACGCTAGCCGCGCCTTACGATTTGCCAGAATCTGCGCGGCTCGAAGATACTTCTTGGTTCAAATTTCTCAAGCCCTACATTTCCGAGACGCTCAATAAAATTTTCGACGACTGCGCGGAGGCTCGACGACTTGCCGAAGAAAATAATATCAAGGTTAATGTCATTGCCAAAGATTTTAATCAGCTTAACGACTTAAAAATTTCTCGCGCCGATTGGGATAAAACTTACGACAAAATTTGGGCGATAAAGTTTGACAGTTTCGGCGGCGGGAAATTCATCGGCGACAAGTTAATCATCAAGGAGACTATAAAAAATCTGCGCGACGGCTACAAAGATAAGCTTGAAAATCTGCGTAAAAATTATTTCCTCGCGCCCGAAGGTAAAATGATTTCGGACGTTCGCGAACTTTTTGAGCCGATAAAGGAACTTGTGCGGATTACAAAAGACTTTGCCAAAAAATTTGCCGACGCCAAACGCGAACGCGGCATTATCGATTTCGCCGACATGGAACATTTCGCGCTGAAAATTTTTGATGACGCGCCCGAAGTCGCCGCCGCTTATCGTGAAAAATTTAAGTTCATAATGGTTGACGAGTATCAAGATACAAACGGCGTCCAAGAGGCGATTGTCCAAAAAATTTCTCGCGGCGATAATTTATTTTTCGTAGGTGACGTTAAGCAGTCGATTTATCGATTCAGGCTTGTAGACTCTGCCAACTTCAAAGACAAAATGGAAAATTATCGCTGTATAAATCTCTCAAAAAACTTCCGCAGTCGGGAAAAGATTATCTGCGCGGTCAACG
>JAFZIQ010000188.1 GCA_017554285.1 Selenomonadaceae bacterium | reverse complement strand
GGGATTAGGGATTAGGATTTTCTGTCGGCGTCAGAATTTGGGCGTTGACTTTTTTTTATGCATAGCGTAAATTTTTTTGCCGGAGGTGATAACGTGGACGATAAAAAAATTTTTGAATCGGAGGCTTGCGGAATTTTTGAACTTGTCGGCGAGGAAGTTCAGGCGGAAGAAATTTTGACTGCGGGCAATTCCTTTTTCGATAAAAATTATTTTGGAACGCGAGTATTGGTACTTGCGCCGCACTCTGACGACGAGATTAATGTTGCGGGCAATATGATTTTGAATTTGGCGGCGGCTAAGGCTGAAATTTTCGTTGCTTACTCGACCAAAAGCGATTCTGCGCAAGAGGCGATTGACGCGCTTAAAATTTTGGGCGTCCCTCCCGAAAAAATTATCTTCCTTAACAGCGAAAACTTGCGACGCGATTTGAAAAATCTTTTGCTTGAACTTAGAGCGAATATTATTTTCTGTGTCGATTTCGACAGCAACGCAGATCATCGCACGTTATCGATTTTATTTGAAGAGATTTTGGGCGAAATTTTATCCGAACGTAACGATTATCGACCCGAAGTTTATAAAAAATTTGCCTATGCAACCGCTTTTACCGCCGCGCCCGATTTTTACGCAACCAATCTTCGCGCTACCAAAAAACCTAAGCTCGGAGAGACCGATACTTACGATTTTGACTTTATCGACCGAGCAAATTATATCTGGGAACAGCGCGTCCGTTTTCCCGTCGCTGAAACTTGCCGCCAAACACTTCTTAAAGATAATCCGATTGCCGAAGCGATTTTTGCCCATAAATCTAAAAGTAATGAATGGACTGCGCTCCGAATTTTGAATTCAGACGAAATATTTTTCGAGCGAAGGACTGACAGCCAAACTTTTTCCGCAAAAGTTACCGCTGCTTCCGGCGACGCTCATAAAGTCAAGGATTTTAAAATCATCGATACCAAAAATGTCGACGTTTGCCCCGCGCAGATTCAAAATAATCTTTGGCAACCTGCCGATAATCAGAAAAAAATACTTTTCGAGTGGATTGAACCCGTTCAAGTCCAAAAAATTATCATTTACGGCAATCCGCTGGACGATTTGCCACAAAAAATTTCTCTGCGCCTCGAATTGGCAAATGCTCAACCCGTCATTGACAAGGCAGGAATTTATTTAGATAATGTAAAAACTTTCAATGCGGAATTGCCGAGTCGCGGGCGTCCTTTAATTATTGATACCGAAAAAATTTTTGTGACGCGAGCCGACATTTCTGCAATCGACGCGGGAAAAAGTTTCGGACTTGCCGAAGTCGAATTCTTTGCCAATGCCGAGCCGATTCGTAAGATTAAACCGTTTATCAAGCTCACTGTTAAAGATAATTTCGTCTATGATTATGCCGTTCCTTACGAAGTCGATAAAATTTCTGTCGGGATTTATAAATTTCATGTAGATTCGCCCGTTAAAATCTCCGCGACTGCCGGCGATGATAATATTTTGTCGGAAATCTTGACTGACGGCGAATTAATTCTTAATTTCGGCAAGCAAACAGAGATTATCGTTACTGCGGAAGTTATCGGCGATTCTTCGATTTACGACAGGATTATTATTCGGCGCATTGGAGATTTCGCGCAGATTCAGTTAAAAGTTTGGCAATGGCTGGATAAATTGCGCGTTCACAAGATTAGAAAAGTTGACAGGTAGGTTTTATGGACATTTTAAAAGTAAATGAAGAACTTCTTATCGGGTCGGGCAGTCGTCAAGCGACTTACATTCACCCGTTGGACAAAACCAAGTGCGTAAAAATCCCTCACAATCAAAACGACAGCGATTTTCGTAAGGAAATGCGTTATCGGCGAATCTGCGCGAGGAAACTTGAAAAATCAAGGCTCGTTACAGAATATTTCGGAACTGTCGAAACCAATTTCGGATTAGGCTACGTTTTTGAGCGCGTTTTGGATTACGACGGCAAAACCAGCAAAAACTTAAAAGATTTTCTGCCTAAAATCGCGCCCGATACTCAAACTCTGCACAGAATCTGGACGATTTTATTAAATTTTAAATCGGACTTCCTGCACGAAAATATTGCAATGGTCGACACGAACATAACAAATTTCATGGTACAAGAACCCGTACGCAATTCGTATCGCGTGAGGATAGTTGATAATATCGGCTCGCACGTTTTAATTCCGCTGATATATTATTTTGAATTTGCGGCGGCGCGGAAGGCAAAACATTCATGGAATCTGATCGTCGAGTGGTTGGCGATTAATTATCCCGAAATAATTCCGCCCGAACTTGTCGCGCAACTCAAGGAGAAATGAACTATGCTTAAATTTTTACCGAAAATATCTTTGGATTCGGCTATGTATCAAGTCGTGCTGTTTATGGCGTTTGTCGTCCCGTTATCGACGGCGGCGGCGAGTATCGCAATCTGTTTGGGGATAATTTTTATAATTTGTTGGTCGTTGAAGAATAAAACTTGCCCGCAATTCGATTTGGATATTTTGGAAGTGTTGGCGGTTTATTTGGTCTGTCAAATGTTGATAGCGTTAATGTCGTTGGAACCGTTGATAAGTTTCAGGGAAGTTTTGGGGGAATTGGACAGATTTTTTCCGCTGATTTTCGCGATGACGTTCATAAAAAGGCGAGAACAGCTTTGCGGAGTATTAATCGCGTCACTTTTGGCGTTTTTGATAAACGATTTGGCAGGAATATATCAATATTTTATTCAAGGCGAGCCGCGAGCTTACGGATTTACCAATTCGCCGACGACTTATGGCCCGGTAGTTTTAATGCAGTTGCCGATTTTAATTTTTATCGCTCAATCGGAGATTATGCCGCGATTATGGCGGGGAATTTCAATTTTTACGGCGTGTTTTACATTTATAGCGTTGATTTTATCGATGACGCGAGCCTCTTGGTTGGCATTGGTCGCCATGATAATAATTTTTGTCGCGTTGAATAAAAAATATCGCCTTATCACCGCAAAAATCTGCGCGGGCTTGGCGATAATATTCTTATCGGCAACTTTTATTTCTCCGACACTTCAAGAAAGAGTTTCGACCATTATCGATACCAAATTTCAGAGCAATACGGAGCGCGTTTTGATGTGGGAATCGGCAATAAATATTTTTAAAGACTATCCGATTCACGGCATAGGGCAGGAAATGTTCTTTAAAGTTTACAATGAGCAATATATTTCTCCCTACGCCAAAGAAAGACCCGATAAAAATAAAGACGGGCATTCTCAAGCGCATAATAATTTTTTAAATGTGGCATGTGAGGGCGGCATAATCGGCTTTGCGTCATTTATCGGGCTGTATACGTATTTCTTTTGGAAATTTTTTACTCAAATGACACGCGAAAAGGAATTTGCATTCAGTGCGGGCTTGACGGCATTTTTAATTATCTCCGCGCTGATGATTGAGGGTTTGATGAATACTTATACGAATATGACTGCCATTATGCGCGAATTTTGGTTATTGGCGGGCACTATGATTGCCGCAGAGAATATCTTAAAGAAAAATTGAGGCTTGAAAACTTTTTTGCGTCGTGATATTATTTACTCGGTTCAAAAAGACAATTTTAATGGCAGGTGTCGGTGCCGGAACGTCGACTCCCTCCCGATTAATAAACGTGGATAGTTAATTGCGAAGGTCGCCTTGGTTCAGAAGGCGGCTTTTTGCGTCTCAGCTATTGAGATACATGAGAAATGTCAGGATAGTTTGAATAAGATTAAGAATTAGATTGAGCCAGTCGAGTTTGTCCATGACATCACCCCCTCTCTTTCGAGAGGAAGCCTCACCAAACCTGCCGCAAATAATATATCACATGTTCATAAACCTTTCAAGAAAAAATTATTCTTCAATGTGCTATAATCGGCGCGTGAAGAATTTTTTTTAATTAATGGACGACATTTCTGCGCGACATTTGCCAAGAATATCTAAAAAAAAATTGAGGCTTGAAAACTTTTTTACGTCGTGATATTATTTATCAGGTTCAAAAAGACAATTTTAATGGCAGGCGTCGGTAACGGCTCCTTCCTCGTTTATAACTACTTAGCGATTATTGAGCCGCTGCAACGGCTTATTTTTTTCCTTTGAAGTACGTAAGTGCCGCGAAGACGAGAGTTCCGACTTGGCAAATGAGACCAAGCCAATTTTGAACATCCTGAATATCCATCTTGCGTCACCTCCTTCCTTCGAGGGAAGAAGCCGACTACCTAGACCTGCCACGAATAATATATCACACATTCATAAAGCTTTCAAGAAAAAATTATTCTTCAATGTGCTATAATCGGCGCGTGAAGAATTTTTTTTAGTTAAAAGTGGGGAATTGGAAATGAATATTGAAGCTGCTAAGACTTTCACCGATAATTGGTATGAAATCGGCAACGAAAAGAGCGATACGCAAAAATTTTGGATGACATTTCTGCGCGACGTGTTCGATATTGTTAAGCCCGAAAAATTTATCGACTTTGAAATTCCCGTGCCTAACGGTTTTATCGACGCTTATATACCAAAAACTCGCGTACTTATCGAACAAAAAAGCTTCGGCGTCGACCTTAGCAAAAAAATCCTGCAATCAGACGGTAAATTCTTGTCTCCTTACGAACAGGCTCAACGTTATGCCGAAAATCTGCCCGAAATGCCGCTTTGGATTGTCACTTGCAACTTTTCCGAGTTCAGAATCTATAAATCTAATCGAATCGACCCTACCATTATCAAATTACGCGACTTGCGCTATCAATATCCGCGTTTCAGATTCTTAATCGACCCTAATGCCGACGATTCGCCGCCCGAAGAAAAAATTTCTCACGAGGCTCTAAATGTTATCGATAAAATCTACAAAGCCTTTGAAAATAATTACAGAAAAAATCACGTCACAAATTACGAAGATGAACTTAATAAAATTTGTACCCGCCTCGTCTTTTGCCTTTATGCCGGCGACGCTCATATTTTCGACTCAAACCAATTTTTCGACTACCTCCATAAATTTTCCGACGCAGAACGCAATATCGCCCTCCAAAATCTCTTTGAAGTGCTTAATACGCCAGAAAATCAAAGAAAAAACCTCGATAATGACCTTAAATCCTTTCCTTATGTAAATGGCGGGCTTTTCGATGAAAAAATTTCTTTTCCCGAATACAATCGGAACGTAGGCAATCCCACTGCCGCTATCGGCACTTTCAACGCAAGAAAAAAATTCAGTTGGCACGAAATAAGCCCGCCTGTTTTCGGAGCAATGTTTGAATCGACTTTCAGCAAGGAAAATCGGCAACGAGCCGGCGGAATGTTTTATACCAGCGTAGAAAATATTCATAAGGTTATCGACCCGCTGTTTCTTAACGACCTTCGCGACGAATTTGAACTTGCCAAGCGTAAACAGATTAAAAATCGCGCCGATGCGCTGATTAACTTGCAAAATAAAATCGCCGCGCTGAATTTCTTCGACCCGGCTTGCGGCAGCGGCAATTTTTTAACAGAAACTTATTTGAGCCTGCGCCGTTTGGAAAATGAAATCCTTGAGGAACTTCGTCCGCTGGTAAATCTCCCCGATAATCCCATAAAAGTTTCCATTAAACAGTTTTACGGCATAGAAATTAACGGATTTGCGGTTGCGGTAGCTCAAACTGCCCTTTGGATTGCCGAAAATCAAATGTTGCAAGAGACTGAATGCGCATTGGGTAAAAATCTGCAAGCTTTACCGCTCAAAAACTACGCAACGATTAAAAAAGCAAATGCCCTGCGCGAAGATTGGAAAAAATTTGCTCCGAATGTCGATTTTATTATCGGTAATCCGCCGTTTGTGGGCGCGAGAATGAAATCTGCCGAGCAAGCCGCCGATATTCAAAATGTCTTTACGGGCTGGAAAAATATCGGAAATCTTGATTATGTAGCTTGCTGGTATAAAAAATCAGCGGAATTTATGGCGAATACGAATGTTCGCGGTGCATTGGTCTCTACAAATTCGGTTTGTCAAGGCGACAGTATCGGAACGCTTTGGAAGAATTTATTTAGTGCGGGAATTCATATCGATTTTGCGCACAGAACGTTTAAATGGCTGAGTGATTCGGAAAATATGGCGCATGTGCATTGCGTGGTAGTAGGATTTAGTTATGCGGCGAATGATAAGCCGAAAATTATATATGAGGGCGATAAAAAGACGGTAGCGGCGAATATAAATGCCTATTTGGTAGACGGCGAGGATATTTTTGTCGAAAGTCGCCCGAATCATCTTCAAAAGTTCGTTCCTGCAATATTAACTGGCAATATGGCTCTTGATGATGAAAATTATCGTTTTACTCAAGAAGAAATGGACGAATTTATTAAACGTGAGCCTGCCTCGCAGAAATATTTCCGTAGTTGGTATGGTGCAGATGAATTTATTAAAGGTAAGCGTCGCTATTGCCTTTATTTAGGAGATGTGCCGCTTGAAGAGATAAAAACAATGCCATTAGTCGCTGAACGTGTGGAGGCTGTAAAAAATTATCGTTTATCAAGTAAACGTGCTGGAACTCGTAAAATAGCAGATTCGCCGACGAAATTTCACTTTACAACTATTCCGAATAAAAATTTCTTAGTTATACCAGTTGTATCCTCTGAACGTCGAAAATATATCCCGATAGGATTTATGACGCCAGAAAATTTGTGTAGCAACCAATTAAATATAATTCCAAGCGCGACGCTTTATCATTTTGGAATTTTAACGAGTTCAATACATATGGCGTGGGTTAAAACGGTAGCAGGGCGGTTAAAATCTGATTACAGGTATTCAGCGACGGTAGTTTACAATAATTTTATTTGGAAAGAGGCTGTCGGTTCGCAAAAACGAATGATAGAGAAGACCGCGCGAGGAATATTGGAAGTTCGGGCGGATTTTTCTGATTGGACGCTTGCGAAGCTATACAACGAAGAAACGATGCCTGATGAATTGCGATTAGCGCACAAAACGAACGATTATGCGGTAGCGATGCTGTATGGCATGGAGAAATATGTAGAGGACGAGTCGCGAATCGTCTCTGAGCTGATGAAACTGTACAAGGAAGCAGTTGAGAGCTAAAAAAATACCCTTTCGAGCGAATCGGGAGGGTTTTTTGATTCAAAAGCGATTTCAGCGTTCAGCGCGTAGAAATTCTGGTTGTTTGTTGGTTCAAAGTACAAATTTCCACATACAGGAATTTTCACAGTGGTTTTGGAGGTTCAAAGTACAAATTCCATTTGCATAGAATTTTAACATGGCACCGGTGATTGACAATTTATCTGTCGTGTGGTAAATTACGTGGCGATAGAAGAATCAGAATCGTAACTCCATAAGTATCACCGAACGAAAAACCCCGCACAGCCTGATGAACTGCGCGGGGCTTCGTTTTGCCTAACCGGTTGATGAATCCGATTATCTGGGGCAACTGGCTAAGTGTTTCTGCCGCCTACTGTCTTTTAGCGCGGATGTAGTCGAGGATAAGTCCGCCGATGACGGTACCGATAGTTCCGCCGACCGAAGCCACGCCAAGAAGAATCAGAATCTCCATAAATGTCACCTCCCTCCTCAAGCGTCAAGTTACCGCCGTGGAAGGTGCGTCATTGAAAAATTATACCAGAAAGTTTCCGGTGGTACAATGTTTGACAAAAAAATAAATGTGTGATAAATTCTTAGTGCTGATTAAGGCAACAACTGCTTAAGGCTTGCAGTTCCAGCATATTCTCACAAACGAAAAACCCCCGCCGGAGTGGTTACCCGACGGGGGCTTCGTTTTGCCTAACCGGTTGGTTATTCCGATTGTCTGGGGCAACAGGTTGGAAGTTTCTGCCGCTCAGCGACGTTTGTTGATGATGTAGTCGAATATTAACCCGCCGACAACGATCGCAAGAACGTCTATGCCGAACTGTGTAAGGCTTTCCAGCATACTCCCACCTCCCTTCTCAAGCGTAAGCTTACCGCCGTGGAAGGTGCGGCATTGGGAAAATTATATCAGAAAGTTTTCAGTGGTACAATGTTTGACAAAAAAATAAATGTGTGATAAATTCTTAGTGCTGATTAAGGCAACAACTGCAGTGCGCAAGACTCGCAGATCTAACATGTTTTCACAAACGAATAACCCCGCACAGCTTGGCTAACTGCGCGGGGCTTCGTTTTGCCTAACCGATTGGCTAAATCCGGTTATCTGGGGCACCTAGAACAGATATTCTGCCGCTCAGCGACGTTTACTACGAATGTAGTCGAGAATTAACCCGCCGACAACGATAGCAACGACGTCTAT
>JAFZIQ010000187.1 GCA_017554285.1 Selenomonadaceae bacterium | reverse complement strand
GTTGGAATTTGCGGATTTGGTTACGCCGAATTTAACGGAGGCTTGCGAACTTTTGGGCGCACCTTATCCAGAAGGCGGCGTAGTGAGTGATTCGGAACTTGCGACTTTGGCGGCGAATATTGCGGCTAAAACTCGCGGCGGGCGCGTGATTATAACGGGCGTGACACTCGAACTTGATGACGGCTCGAACATTTCAAATTTTATTTTTGACAGAGGCGAAATTAATATTGTGACTTCGCGCAGATTGGGCGGAGATCGTTCGGGTACGGGCGATGCATTTTTTGCGGTAGCGGCGGCGTCGTGGCTTAACGGAGAAAATTTGCTTGACTCGACAAGGAAGGCGGCGGACTTTGTTGCAAAGTGTATTGCTCACGCCGAAAAATTGAATCTGCAATGGAATTGGGGATTGCCGTTTGAAGAATTTTTAACCGAATTAAATTGAACAGAGGCGAAAAATTTTTATGGTAACTTTTGATTTTACGGGAAAAAATTTTGTGGTAGTGGGAGCGTCGTCGGGCATAGGCAAGCAGACGACGATTGAACTTGCTCAAAGCGGCGCGAATGTATTGGCAATCGGACGGAATTTGGAGCGGCTTAACGAGTTGAAAAAAAATTCGCCGATTAGTTTGGTTAAACACCCGCCGAGAATTTTTACCGAACAACTCGACGTGTTGACGGCACGAGCGGAAGATTGGTCGGAAGTCTTGGAGAATTTTACGCGGGCAGTCGGCAGAATCAACGGCGGAGTTTATACGGCGGGCATATGGGGCTTAACGCCGCTGAACTCCTTCGACGAGGCACTTGCACATAAAATTTTTGACACGAGTTTTTGGGGCGCGGCTAATTTCTTGCAATCTGCGACGCGGAAAAGATTTTCGGACGGCGGCGCGTCATTTGTGCTTATGAGTTCGGTTGCGGGAGAATTCGCGGGGAAAAGTTTATTTGCATATTCGGCGGCAAAGGCGGCAGTTCAAGCGGCGGTTAAATCTTTTGCCAAAGAAATTATTCGCAATAAGCACAGGATAAATTCGGTATCGCCGTCGCTTGTCAAAACCGAAATGACGCGGAATGAATTATATGCCGAGATTGTCGGCGAAAAAGTTATCCCGAATCAATTACTGGGTGTGGGCACAGTGCGAGACGTTGCCGGAATGATTTTATTTTTGCTCAGCGAGCGAGCCGCTTGGATTACGGGACAAAATTTCTTCGTGGACGGCGGTTATATCGTCGGCTCTTACATGTGAAAATAAAAAAAGCCTCCCAACCTGCGGGAGGTTTTTTTGTTAAGGATTTACCAGTCGGAATAAATCTTCAACAGTCTGCGCGGCTTTGATTTCATCGGGCGCGACTTTGCGATTTGAATTCGCATTGCAGAATGAAAAAAATGATACCATGCTTAACGAATCCCAATCTTCCAAGTCGGCGAGTTTCGTCGATAAATTTATTTCCGCCTCCGTGTCCATAAGCTCAACCAGTTTTTTGATAAATTCTTCTGCCGTCATAAAAATTTCCTCCTAAATTTCGATTGCGGGATTGCCGAAAACTTTTGCACCTGCAAGGACTTTCTTAAGAACGACCGAGCCTGCGCCGACCGTCGCGCCGTCCCCGACTTTGGCTTTCGGTAAAATAATCGCGCCGCTGCCGATAAAAACTTCCGAGCCGATTTTACATTTGCCTGCAATGTTGGCATGAGGCATAACGCAACTGAATTTTCCAATCTGCGCGTCATGCCCGATTATCGAAATGTCATTGACTGCAACGAAATCCTCAAGTTCGGCTTTATCGCCAATGTTGACATACGGACAAATTATCACGCCGCGTCCGAGTTTAACAGTCGGCATGATGTAAGCCAATGAACTTATCAGATTTATAAACTCCCCGCCGCGAGCCGAAATTTTTTCGACAAGAATTTTCCGAGCGTGAGGCGTCCCGACTGCGCAAGTAAAAACGTCGTCCGCACAGATTTCGTAGCCGTCAACGTCGCCCAAAACTTTATCGGGCAAAAGTTCGTATTCTGCCGCCGAAAGTTTAATATCGCCGTCAAGAAAACCTTTTATCCGCCACTCGACGCCATAGCCCAAAGATTTTTGCGCGTGCCAATAAATTTCGCGGGCAAAACCTCCGACGCCTATAATTATTAAATTCTTCATCAAGCCAACTCCTTTAAGGCGAATTCTACCATAAAAATTTTTCACGCCGCAATAAGACGCGCCATTTTTTTTTATGCAAATGTTTGTTATAATCGGCGCGTGATTCAAAAGCAAAAAGGAAGTGCGCATTATGATAAAATTATTCGTAACCGATATTGACGGAACACTTTTAATGCCGGGCAAAAATATTTCCGCGAAAAATATCGAGGCAGTTCATAAAATGATTAAGGCGGGAGTCAAAGTCGTTATTGCTACGGGCAGAATGTATCGCGCCGCCTTGCCGATAGCCGCTCAGCTCGGAGTGCCCGTTCCGATAATTTCTTACAACGGAGCTTTGATAAAATCTTCGACCGGCGAAGTGATTCATGCTAAATACATGGACACGAAAAATATTCTCGCACTGATAAAATTTTTTGAGGAGCGCGATTGGCATTTGCAAAGTTACAGCGATGATGTTCTTTACGTTCCGAAAAGAAATGACGCCGTTAAATTCTATGAAACTATGCAAAATATTGAGGCGGTCGAAGTCGGCTGGGACGGTCTGCGCGAACGGGCAAAGAATGTTCCGAAACTTTTGAGTATCTCGGCTAATCCCGATGAAACACTCACCAGAATGTTTGAAGTTCAAAAAGTTTTCGGCGGGCAAGTTGAAATAACTCGTTCGGCTCCGCCGTTCGTGGAATTTATGTCGCTCGGAGTGACTAAGGCGGGCGCGATTAAAATTCTTGCCGATAAGTTGGGAATTGATAACAGCGAAATTTTGGCTATCGGCGATTCGGATAACGATTTGCAGATGATAACGACGGCAGGTTGCGGCGTCGCTATGGGTAATGCCGTCCCCGCCGTCCTTGAAGCTTGCCCGCGCATAACCGACACTTGCGAAAATGACGGTTTCGCCAAAGCAGTTTATGATTATGTTTTGTTAGGGAACAGGGATTAGGGAACAGGGAACAGATTTTTCTACTCCCTAATCCCCAGTCCCTAGTTCCTAATCCCTAAGGAGATTTTCTATGGAAGAGATTACTAAAGAATTTGCCGACAAGAATCGGATAATAATCGTGACGGGCATGAGCGGCAGCGGTAAAACTCAAGCTTGCCGATACCTTGAAGATTTGGGATATTTTTGTGTCGATAATTTGCCGCCCGTTTTTATTCCAAAATTCGTCGAGCTGTGTACGCATTCAAACAACCACTTCAATAAAATGGTTTTCGTAGTTGACACGCGCAGCAGAGAATTTTTTGATGATTTGGTTCATGTGCTTGACGACATGGATAAAGACAATCAAGATTATGAAATGCTCTTCATGGACGCCGGCGACGACGTGATTATTCGTCGCTACAAGGAAACTCGTCGTCGTCACCCGATGGCTCCTTCAACCAGAATTTCGGACGGCGTTTTTAAGGAAAGAAAACGTCTTGAGAGTGTTCGCACAAAGTCAACTTACATTATCGACACGTCGAATTTATCTAAGGTTGAACTTCGCGAGAAAATTCATTTGCTGTTCGGCGATTCCGAAGGCGAAATAATGAACATTGCGGTTTTATCGTTCGGATTTAAATACGGAATGCCGCTTGATGCGGATATGGTTCTTGACGTTCGCTTTTTGCCGAATCCGTTTTATGTTCAAGAGTTGCGCCACAAAAGCGGCAGTGTTCCCGAAGTCGCCGCCTATATTGAGGAGAAACCTGTTACGCAGGAATATCTTAAGCGGCTCGATTCGTTTATTGATTTTCTTGTCCCGCAATACGTTCGCGAGGGCAAAAGCCAGTTGGTTATTGCGGTCGGCTGTACGGGCGGAATGCACAGGAGCGTTTTTGTTGCCAAGCACATTTACGATTTACTTGCCAAAAAAAGTTATGCCGTCAATTTGGAGCACCGCGATTTAATGAAAAACGACGTTTGGGAAGTTTAGCTTTAAGGTGTAAGCTGAAAGCTAAACTCGGAGGCTTAAATGATTCATTTATTGAAGTGGCTTTATCCCGGCATGAAATTAAAACGCTGGCTTTTGCTGTTTGCAATCGGCGTTATACTTTTCAGCTTCGGCGGCGCACTCGCGATTAATTATGAATATCTCGGTCGCGCAGAGGAAGAAATTTTCATGTTCGTATATCGGACGGTCGGCAGTTATGATTACATGGTCACAACGGTTATCGGCTTTGTAATCGTTATAATCGGCTCGTGCCTTATGCTGTATTCGACGCGCTCAATCATTCGTTCGATAATCGCGGTACTTATCCCTGACCGTTCTGAAAGTCTTGTCGATATGATTTATCAAGAGCGGAAACTCGGACGCGGTCCGGCAATTACGGTTATAGGCGGCGGACACGGATTAAGCGTTCTTCTGCGCGGGATAAAATCTGCGACGAGTAATGTATCGGCGGTCGTGACGGTTGCCGATGACGGCGGAAGTTCGGGACGCCTGCGCGAAGAGCTGGGAATAATTCCGCCCGGTGATTTGCGAAATTGTCTGGTTGCGCTTGCCGATACCGAACCGCTTATGGAAAAACTTTTCCAATATCGATTCGAGGGCGATACAACATTGGCGGGGCACAGTTTCGGAAATTTATTTATCGCGGCAATGAATGAAGTTACGGGCGATATGGAAACTGCGTTAAAGGAGTCGTCAAAAGTTTTGGCGGTAAAAGGTCGTGTCATACCGGCGAGCAAGGAACACGTCAGACTTGATGCGATTATGACGGACGGCACTGTTGTAGAAGGCGAGTCGCAAATCCCCGAAGCGCATAAAAAAATTCGGCGCGTTCAGCTTTTCCCCAAAAAAGTTGCCGCAGTTCCCGCCGCGATTGAGGCGATTGAATCAGCCGACGCCATTATTCTCGGTCCCGGCAGTCTTTATACAAGCATTATGCCGAATCTTTTGGTTGACGGTGTTGCCCGCGCTCTTAAAAAGTCTAAGGCGATTAAGATTTATATCTGCAACGTGCTGACTCAACCCGGCGAGACTGACAGATACACTGCGGCGCAACATGCCAAAGCTATTCTCGACCACACGGGCGAAGGCGCGATTGATTATGTGCTTGTGAACTCAACGCCGATTCCTGAGGAACTTTGGAAAGGCACCGGCTCGACGCCTGTCGAAATTGATGAGGATAAAGTCAACGCGCTGGGCATGGGCTTAATCAAAGCCGATTTGATGAGTACCGTTGAAATCGGGCGTCACGACCCCGATAAACTCTGCGCGGCAGTCATGAAAATTATTTACAAATTAGGGATTAGGGATTAGGGAGCAGGGATTAGATTTATGGCGTCATACGCTCAAGATGTTAAAAATGAATTGGCTCGTCACTTCGACGACGATAACGATTGCCTCCGCGCAGAATTGCTCGCGTTGCTGACTGTCGGCACTAAAAAAATTGACGGACGCATAGAATTTTCAATCTCAAATGCCGCCGTCGCTCGGAAAGTTATAACGCTGTTCAAAAAATTTTTCCCTAAAATTAAGCCCGAAGTCGTCACCCGACGCAGAAAAAAATTGCGGAAAGATTTATCCTACGTCGTGAGAATCTTTTTGGCTGACGAAGTGCAAAATTTTCTTGCGGAAGTCGATTCGCCCGAATTTCTCAAACGGACTCGATATAAAGTTGCTTATCTGCGCGGAGCCTTCCTCGCAACGGGTACGGTTAATCGCCCCGAAAGCCAATACTTTTTGGAAATGTCCTCAAGAAATGCCGCGACTGCAACTTTTATCCGCAATCTGCTTGAGAATTTGGAGTTCCGCGCAGGTTTTTATCAGCGTAAAAAATTTTTCGTCGTATGGATTCGCGAAGCCGATTTGATTTGCGATTTCTTGGGCATGGTCGGCGCGAATGATGCCGTCGAACGTTTTGAGATTGCTCGCAACGTCAAGGAAATTCGCAAGCAAGTTACTTGTATCGTTAATCTCGAAACTGCCGCTTTGAATACTGCTGTCGACGCCGCGCAACGCCAAATCGCAGATATTAAAATTTTACTTAACAGAAAAACTCGCATCAGTGATAAAATAAAGGAGGCTGTAAAAATTCGCCTCGAAAATCCTTCGTGCACAATCGACGAACTCGCCGAAAAATTGCACATTACCTACAACGCAATGAGGCATCGTTTCAGAAAAATTAATAAGCTGGCTCACATGTCCGGCAAAAAATAATCGGGAGGTTTAAACATGGGTGGCTTGAGTGCCGCATTCACAACAGATTTTTTAATTTCATTCGCGTTTGTCGCAACACTTTTGATAATGCTTGGCTTGATATTAAACTTGTATTCGGAGCTGTCCTCGATAAAAAAACGTTATCGGCAAATGATGGCGAATTCCGAAGGGCAAAGTATTGAACAAATGCTTGCGTCGCATACTTCGACTGTCAATGACGTTGCCGAAGAACAACAAAAAATGCGCAACAGAATTTCGACTTTGGAAGAACTTCTTAGGAGTTCATTGGCTCGCGTGGCGGTTGTACACTTTGACGCCTTCGAGAAAACGGGGCAAGGTTTAAGTTATTGCGTCGCCATGCTTGACAGGAATAATAACGGCGTAGTTTTTTCGTCGATATGCGGGCAGGAAGCCGAGCGCAGTTACGTCAAGCCGATTGAAGAAGGGCGCGTTGCCGATAAGTACAAGCTCACTAAGGAAGAAGAGCAGGCACTTAAGCAAGCAATGGGAAAAGCAGTCAGAGATTAAAATATTAAGAGGTGATTTTTTTACATTGGCAGAGAAAGATTCAGCGTCGCCCGAAAAAGTCAATTTCTACACGATAAGTATTCGCGGCGGCGATAAGGAAAGAAATATTCGACTGTCGTCGGGCATGTTCAGATTTGCTGTGGCGTCCGTAATAATCGGCGGGTTACTTTTAATCGGAACAGGTGCCTATTCCTTTTACAGTACAATGAAAATGCAACGCGACGCCTTAACCATTCAAGAAATCGAACAGGCGGCGGAGCTTAGGCAAGAACAACTTTTAACGCTGTCCAAAAAGGCGGCGACACTCAGCGAGACGATTCAAAATCTCGCGCAACAGGAACAGGAACTTAGAATTCAAGCGGGACTTAATCCACCCAAAGAGGATAAGCCGCCCGAAGGGCAACCTTCAACCGAAAATCCTCAACCCGAAGAAAATCCCGCACCCGAAAATAATTTGACGCCGGAACAAAAAATTCATTCGATTATCGGCAAGTTCAAAGGAAATTCTGCAACCGAAAACAATCTGACGCCGGAACAAAAAATTCATTCGATTGTCGGCAAGTTCAAAACAACTCCCGCAAACACAGATCAACCTGCCGTTAATGAATCCGCAGAAAATCCTGCAGTCAATTCCAATGAAGATACCGAGCAAAGAATCCGTTCGATTATCGACGAATTCAAAGAGGAAGATTATAACGGGCAAGGCGGACCACTCGGCGAGCTTGATATTTCGGAAGTCTCGGAGGCATTGGATATTTTGGAGGCGAAAGTCAGTACTCGCAAGGAAAGTTTGGACGGTTTTCAAACTGAACTCAAACAGCAACGCGAACAGTTGGCAATCGGCGCGGCAGTCGCAAGCGGCTATTCTCCGAACTTTGAAAGTTACACGGCTCCGATTCCGAGCGGCTCGGTTCAATTCGATTTTGCAAACGGTTTGCCGATTATTCCTGCGGCTGGTTCGATACCTGCGCCCGGTTCATTTCCGTTTGATCCGAGTCTTGTCGGCGGCAGTGGCGCGGCTGATTCTCATATTCCGTCGATTTGGCCTACTACGGGCGTTGTATCTTCGCCTTACGGCTTACGTTGGGGCGGTACAGATTTTCATCCCGGCATGGATATTGCCAACGATATGGGTACGCCGATTGTCGCGACGGCTGACGGCATTGTCGAATACGCGGGCTGGAATTCGGGCGGCTACGGCAACATGGTCGATATTAATCACGGCAACGGTATCATGACGCGCTACGGTCATGCGGCTCAAGTCGTCGTCTCTGTCGGACAACATGTCAAGCGCGGACAACTTATCGCTTATATGGGTTCGACCGGCTTCAGTACCGGACCTCACGTCCACTACGAAGTTCACGTAAACGGCAATCGCGTCAATCCGATTAGTTATCTCTAAAAAAATTAATCCCCGTTCAAAGCGAGCGGGGTTTTTTCGTTGAAAAATTTTCTGTCGCCCGTGAAACTTGCCATTTAATCAACAATATGCTAGGCTTAAAAAAATTTATTAATGACGGAGTGAGTTGACTTGGGAAATTATATCGGCGCGAAAAAAATTCTTGAAAAGAAACGCGAATACATAATGCCTTGTCTCGGACATTTTTACAGCGACCCGCCGCAATTTGTGCGCGGCGAAATGCAATATCTTTTCGACACGACGGGTAAAAAATATCTTGATTGTTATGCGGGCGTCTCGGTAATTAACTGCGGGCATTGCAACCCGTTCATAACCGAACGCATGATTGAACAGATTAAAACTCTTCAACACGTCTGCAACATTTATCTGACGGAGAACTTTGTCAATCTTGCCGAACGCCTTGCACAGGTTACACCGGGCGATTTGCAAAAATGTTTTTTCTGTTCGACGGGCACTGAGGCTAATGAAGGTTCGCTAATGCTCGCGTCGATTTATACCAAAAGTTCAGAGTTCATCGCGTTGCAAAGCGGACTTCACGGTCGGACGAAACTCACTTTGAGCTTAACGGGAATAGGCATGTGGCGCACCGACCCGAATCCCGTCGGCGGAATTAATTTTGCTCCGAATCCCTATTGCTATCGTTGCCCGCTTAACAAAACTTATCCCGAATGCGATTTGGAATGCGCCGACAGAATTGAAACGATTATCCAAAGCGCGACTTCTGGACGCCCTGCCGCGTTGATAGCCGAACCGATTCAAGGCAACGCGGGAATCGTCGTGCCGCCCAAAGGTTACTTTAAGCGCGTCAAGGAGATTCTGGAGAAATACGGCGCGTTATTAATTGCGGACGAAGTTCAAACGGGCTTTGCTCGGACGGGTAAAATGTTTGCGATAGAAAATTTCGACGTGACGCCCGATATTATGAGCGTTGCAAAGGCTTTGGGCAACGGACAACCTATCAGCGCGTTTATTTCGACTAAAAAAATCGCCGACACTTACACCAGACCGGGCGCATCGACTTTGGGCGGCAATCCCGTTTCATCGACGGCGGGGCTTGCCGTGCTTGACTACATTAAAGAAAAAAATCTTATGGCAAATGCTAAGGCTCGCGGCGAACAACTTATGAACGGCTTAAAAACTTTGCAGAAAAAATTCCCGATAATCGGCGACGTGCGCGGTATCGGGCTTATGGTCGGAGCGGAATTTGTTCATGCGGATAAATCGCCCGCCTTCAAAGAGCTTGACGAACTTTTGGAGGAGCTTAAGAATCGTGGCTTTATCGTCGGTAAAAACGGCGTCGGCAGAAATGTTTTGGCGTTCCAACCGCCGCTCGTCATTACCGAGAAAGATATTGACGACGTACTCAACGCGATTGAACTGATTTTGGAGAATAAGCATGGACGAGGATAAAAAGCCGCAATCTTTCAAGGAAAAAATTTCAAGCAGTTTCTTAAAAGGCTTGCTTGTGGTAGTGCCACCCGCGATAACGGTTTTAGTCGTTGTGTGGCTCTTCGACTTGACCGAACGGATAATAACAAAAGTTTTCCCGTCACATATACCGGGCACGGGGCTTGTAATCGTCTTATTATCGATTTGGATTGTCGGAGTATTGAGCGGCAATTACCTTTCCGAAAAAATTATCGAACTCTTCGACGCGCTGATTGATAAAATCCCTGTCGTGAAATTTATTTACGGCTCTGTTAAGCAGGTGACAAAGGCGTTATTTGAATCTGATTCGGCGTTCAAAAATGTTGTACTCGTGCCCTATGGAGATTCGTATATCTTGGGCTTTTTAATGTTGACGATACCCGAACCGGTGCGAGAAAAATTGGGCGATGAATACGTTTGCATTTATGTCCCGTGGAGTATGAACATGACGGCGGGCATGAATTTATTCGTTAAGAAAACGAACGTAATTTATTTGAATATGGCACCGCCCGACGCCTTCCAATTCATATTGACGGCGGGCACAATTTCGCCGAAAGATTTACTCAAACTCAAAAACCAAAATAAGGAGACGTAAGATTGAAGAAAAATTTTTGGCTTGACGTGATTTTATTTGTGAGCGGAATAATTTGTATCGTTACGGGAATAATGCTTGACTTTCACTTGATAGAGGGCGGGCACGAAGGACGCAAAATTTATCGGCTGATACACACTTACAGCGGCTACGTTATGACGGTCGGGATATTGATTCATTTGGCATGGCATATGGATTGGATTAAGGGTGCGACCAAGAAAATTTTTCGGAGATAATAAATGGAAACTTTCACGGTTGAAGCGATTGTTTTGGACACAAAAAATTTCGGGGACTCAAATAAAGTCGTAACGCTTTTTAGCAAAGAATATGGCAAGCTTGAGGCTAATGCTTACGGTTGCCGACGTTCGCGCAGTCCTTTATCGGGCGCAATGCAAATGTTCAATCATATTTCGGCGGAGTTGAGTCGCGGCTCGCAAGTTGACAGTATTCGCGAGGCGGACATTTTAAATTTCTACGACGCTTTGACTAAGGACTTAGAGCGGTTGGCTTATGCGTCGCTTTTTTTTGAAACGGTTAATCGGATGACCTTTCCTCATGAACAATCAACGGCAACTTTTTATCTGCTGAAAAAATCTTTGTCCGTGTTGAGCAAAAGAAATCCGAGAGTTGCCGCGCTTATCGGAGTCTGTCAATTTATGGAGACGAGCGGCGTACAGTTGAATTTTGAACGTTGCGTTCATTGCGGGGCGACGATTGAGGGCGACGCGGCGATAAGTTTGCTTGAAGGCGGCGCGGTTTGCATGAATTGCGTTGATTACGTCGAAGATTGCCGACCTTATCCCGAAGGCTTGAGGAAAACTTTTGAGACGTTGCTAAGTTTTGATTGGCGCGAGGAGACACGATTAAATTTTAATTCTAAGCAACTAAACACGGCGGAGAAATTTTTAATAGAGTATGCTCAATTTGTTTTGGGCAGCGGTTTAAAATCTGTGCAATTTATTCGCGAGTTTCTGGGGAGGTGATTTCTTGCGAATTATCGGCGGCGTGATTTTAATTGTGTTCGGGATAATTTTTTTATTGCCGGAACCGGAAGGCTTTCCGATATTGGAATATCATCAAGTGACAGACGAGCCGTCCGAACCGGGATTTGAAGTTTACAACGTGCCGCCCGCCGATTTTGCCGCGCAGTTGGATTATCTGCAAGCCGAAGGCTATACGACGATAACGCTTAAGGATTTTATGTATGCAGTCAACGGTTACAGGACGTTGCCCGAAAAGCCGATTGTGCTGACGTTTGATGACGGCTACGAAGACAATTATAAAACCATGTTGCCGATATTGGAGGCGCACGGCATGACGGCGGTTGTCTACGTCATAACAAACGAATTGGGGCAAAAAAATTACCTCAAACTCGACGAGCTTAAGGATATGGAAAAGCGCGGAATAGAAATCGGCTCTCATACGGCAGATCATTTGCCGCTGACCGAGCTTGATAAAATTACTCAACGTCGGCAACTGCGCGAATCGAAAATTTATTTGGAGTGGAGCGGGCTTGAGCCGATTTGCAGTTTGGCTTATCCGAACGGCGCGTTTGATTCGGAGCTTGAAGAAATTCTGCGCGAAGAAAATTATTTAACAGCCGTGACGGGCGAAACGGGCTTGAATACGCTTGAAACTAATCCCTTTGAACTTTATCGCGTCCATATTCGCAAACCGTGTTTCGGATTGATTGAATTTAAATTTCGATTGTGGAAGGCAAAATTCTTTGCAAAGCTCAAAGCCCTTTAAAAATTCTTTCAACCCGCGCAGATACCAAGCAAGTAATTTCGTAATTAATTGTATGCAAATGTTTGGCGGCGTCGTCAATCGAAATCAAATCGGAGCCGAAAAGAATCACTTCGTCGCCGACTTTCACGTCGTCAATATCGGTAACGTCAATCATAGTTTGATCCATACAGACACGACCGGCAATCGGCGCAAGTTGTCCGCGAATCTCGACGTGGAAATTTTTATAAGCGCGAATATAACCGTCGGCATAACCGATAGGCAGGGTTGCAATAATCGAATCACGTTCGGCAACAAATTCGCGCCCGTAACCGATTGACACGCCCGCTGCAACTTTTTTAAGGAAGGCAACGCGAGCAACAAGTTTCATGGCGGGGCGAAGCTGAATCGTCTTGCGAACGTCGTCCGAAGGATAAAGACCGTAAGTTATAATGCCTGCGCGAACCATATTAAAATGCGCGTCGGGAATATCGAGAATCGCGGCTGATTCGGCAAGGTGAAGGATTTTAATTTCGACGCCCGCCGCACGGATTTTTTCTGCAACGTCGGAGAAAATTTTTATCTGTTTATTGGTAAAAGTCCTGTCGGCTGAATCAGCGTCGGCGAAATGCGAAAACATTCCTTCAAGTTCAATGCTCGGCAGTTTGGAAATTTTAACGGCGAGTTCAACGGCATATTCGGGCGCAATACCGATTCTGCCCATGCCCGTTTCGATTTTCAAATGAACTTTTGCCGGCTTGTCGAATTTGACGGCGGCAACTGAAATTTTTTCTGCGGTTTCAAAATCGGCAACGGTTGCAGTCAGATTATTTTCGACAACGACTTCTGCGGCACGTAACGGAATCAAACTCAGAATCAAAATCGGCAAATCGAAACCTGCGCGGCGAAGTTCCAAACCTTCCTCAACGGTTGCGACCGCCAAGAAATCGGCTCCGCATTCAACGGCGATTTTGGAAACTTCAACTGCGCCATGCCCGTAAGCGTCAGCCTTGACGACCGCGCAGAGTTTGGACGCAGGGTTAATGTGACGGCGAATTTCGGTTAAGTTGTGGCGTATGGCGTCAAGATTAATCTCGGCGTAAACGTCTCGAAGAATCATTTTAAAACCTCCTTAGGGATTAGGGAACAGGGAGTAGGGATTAGATGAAGTTTAAGGAATTCATGACCGCGCTTGACGGCGATATTAAAAATGTTTACCTGCTTTGCGGCGAAGAAATTTTTTTTATCGACAAGGCGCGGGAGAAAATTTTAACGCGGCTTAACGTCGATAAAGCGACCGAACTTGTAATCTTCGACTGCGACGCAAAACCCGCACTCGGCGATTTAATCAGCGCGATTGACAGTTCGCCTTTCTTTGGTTCTAAAAATGTTGTACTCGTCAAAAACGCGGCGTTTTTCAATGCGGAGAAAAAAATTGAGCGGCTCGAAAACATTTTAAAGGACATGCAACCGACAAATTATGTAATCTTCACTGCGCGGGCGGCAGATAAAAAAAGACGGCTTTATAAAATAATTTCGCAAGTCGGCGCGATATTGGAAGCGGAGCCGTTGCGTTCGTGGGAAGTCGACACTTGGTTAGACGAAAAACTTAAATCGCTCGGAAAAACCATGCGCGGCGATGCACGACGTTATTTCAATGAACGAATCGGAATTTTGCCGGAAATTTCGCTGTGGTATCTGGAAAATGAATTGGATAAAGTCGCGCTGAACGTCACGGGCAAAGACATAACGACAGAAGATTTGCAAAGAAATATGCTTGCGCCGCCCGAAGTTTCAAACTTCGCTTTGACGGACGCCGTTGACAATAAGAAAGCCCAAAAAGCCTTCTACCTTTTGAAACAACAAGCCCGCGTTCCCGGTAAAATTCCGCTGGTAATAACTTTGCTTGTGAATCACGTCCGCCGGCTTATTCGCGCCAAATTTTTTATTAAGCAGGGGATAACGGGTAAACGACTGGGCGAACCGCTCGAAATGAATCCGTATATTGCGCAGAAACTCGGCGAAACGGCTAAAAGTTATCGTCCGGAACTTTTGGAAGAAATTTTTATCGAATTGTCAGAGGCAGATTTTAAATTGAAGACGGGCAAAGCGGGCGTCGAAGTTTTGGAGCGGATTCTTCTTAAACTTTGTAAGCGATAAGTTACACGTTATAAAAAAATTTCCTTCAATCGGCGGCTTAAATGTAGTAAAATAACTTCACGGAAGGGGGCGATACCGTTGGTAGAAATTTATAAATCTCAGGAATCGGGGCACTTGGAGAAATTGACGCTAAGGACGTTGCAGAAAGGCGCGTGGATAAACATAGTTGACCCGACGCCGTATGAACTGCGCGAAGTCAGCGCATTGACGCAAGTTGAACCGGATTTTTTACGCGCCGCACTCGACGAAGAAGAACGCTCGCATTTGGATACGGAAAATGATTCCGTCATGATTTTAACGAACGTGCCGATCGTTTACGAAGAGGAAAGTTACGACACGTTGCCGCTGTCGATAATTTTAACGCGGCAATACATAATCACGGTTTGCTTAGAGGAGACGCCCGTCATGGCGAGTTTCAATCAACGAACGGCGCGGCTCTTCCACACTTACAAGCGCACGCAATTTTTGTTTGAAATTTTATATCGGTCGGCGACGTTTTATCTGCGCTACCTGCGACAAATAAATAAGCTCTCCGACGAAATCGAAGAGCAATTACGCCGCTCAATGCACAATTCGGATATTTTACGGCTCATGGAATTACAAAAAGGTTTGACTTATTTTAATGCGTCGCTCCGCTCCAATGATGCGGTCTTTGAAAAGTTAATGCGCCTTCGCAACAGTCGTTCGGTCGAAGGAATTTTGGAGATTTACGAAGAGGACGAGGATTTACTCGAAGACGTTATCATCGAAAACAAGCAGGCTCGCGAGATGGTTGAAATGTACAGTCAAATTCTCTCGCAAATGGCGGATATTTTCTCGTCGATAATCTCCAACAATCAAAATATGGTTATGAAATTTCTCGCCGCCATGACGATTATAATTGCGGTTCCGACAGTCATAGCAAGTTTTTTCGGAATGAATGTACCCGTGCCGCTTGCCGAAAATCCTATCGGTTTTCTAATAGTCATTGTGATAGCGTTGCTTGCGTCAATCGTCGCGGCGGTAGTCTTTTGGCGAAAGCACATGTTCTGGGGTTGAAAAATTTTTATCAAGCCTCGTCGTTTTCAGCGGCGGGGTTTTCTTGTGTTTCGGCGGCAACAGCGGCGTTTTTGGCAGCTTCTTCGGCGGCTTTGGCGGCTTCTTCGGCGGCTTTGGCGGCAGCTTTTTTGGCTTCGGCTTCGGCTATCATTTCGGGTGTACGATACTCTTTATTCGGTTCCAAGCCCGCAAAATGATAAAGGAAAATATATTCCTTCGGCTTGTAGATTAAATTGGTGACGCCGCGCACTTTGTACTTGAAATTTCGTTCGGCGTCGGGGTCGTCCATGTTATCGCGATATTCATTCAGCAAGCCGAGCACTATATCGAACGGAATAATATCCTTCTTTTTCCTGAGATAAACCAGATTGTCATACGACATGAACTCAATCAAACGGAAAAGTCTGTCTTGAAGATCAAGATATTTTTCCAACTTGGCGGCGTCGGCACCTTGCTCTTTGAGTTTTTTATAGCCGTCAATCCACGCGTGGAAATTTTCAACGGCTCTGATAATCTGCGGCTTGTTTTCAAGGTAAAAAACGACGTGGCAAGGGACACTGCGAATGCTGTAGAGAATTGTATCTGCGATTACGTGAAACGGCATGGGAACTTGGCGTTCGAGTTTGGCGTCGGGATTCTTGAGATAATCAACGAAACTCATATGTTCGCAAAGACGCTTTTGTTGTTCGGCGTACATTTTCAATTCGTAAAGGTTATCGTTTACCTTGCCCATGCCGTGTCCGAATGCGTCGAGCATAAATTTCTGTTGCGCCTCGAATTTTTGATTCTCTTCATCGGTGAAAATCTCTTGCGGCTCGTATTTGGCTGCGAGCGACTTAACAGCCTCGCGAATTTCAGCCATAAGTTCCCTGTTTTTCAAACCGTATTCCTGCAAGAGCTTATAAGCTTTGGTCGTGAGTTTGTTTATG
This sequence comes from Selenomonadaceae bacterium, assembly GCA_017554285.1. Classification (GTDB taxonomy): domain Bacteria; phylum Bacillota; class Negativicutes; order Selenomonadales; family Selenomonadaceae; genus Quinella. The sequence continues at coordinate 5,640 of JAFZIQ010000187.1, read as the reverse complement.
GCTTGCCAATAGCTGATGGGCGACAAATCGGGGTCTTCAATTATAATGTCTTGCAGAAGCCCCCACATTTCCATACTTCTCGAAAGGTGATAGCCGTTTTCTTTCTTTTGTTTTTTAGTGGGATAAAAACGCCTGATGAAATCGTTGCCGGCGACGATATTGGAGCCTGTGACGGCTTGAGATGCCTCGTTTAAAAGCTCGAAATTAACGGGAGCCTCTTCTTGAGATTCATCGTCCTCGCCTTGTGCGGCAGGTTGAAAGGATTTCTTTTTCTTCTTTTTCTTTTTGCCGGCTTGTCCTTGTGCGGGCTGAGGATTTGCCGTTTCGGTTTTTGTTTCGACAGGTTGAGCAGTTTCCTGCGCAGGTTTCTCGACGACGGGTTCCGGTTTAGGTTCGGGCGGCGGAGGCGGCGGCGCAAAGAGTTTTTCCTTTAAAAGGTTGTAACTGTCTTCGCTGACCGCGCTGAGTCGATTCGCTACCTTGATTCCTTGTCCCGTCAAGAATTCAATGATTTTTTTCTCGTCACACTCGAATTCTTTTGCAATCTGATAAATTCTTTTTGCCGCCATAAAAAAATCACTCTCCCAAAAAAAAATTTTTTTATTTTCCGCGCCGAAGTTGTTCAAGCTTGGCGAAAACCTCCGCGCCTATTCTGTCAGCGACTTCATTGCGTTGCACGGGCAAAGTTACATTGCCGAGATAATCTTTTCGCAAATGTTGTTTAGCCCGCTTGACTGCCCGATAAAATTCTCGCGAAGGATGACGATAAGCACCCGCGCCCAGAATTACGGTTTCAATCGCCGCGTCGGAGCTGACTACGTGCACTTCACGTTGTTTGCGAACTTCTTCATAAGAAATGCGCTCAATCACGCTGTCAGCCGTTTCGTTAAAGCCGCTGTAGATTACTCTGAAAAAATCATCGTAAACTTCCTTGCGTTCTTCGTCCTCGCTGCGTGCGGCATCGAAGACCAAAGTTATTTCAAATTTTTCATACGCGCCGTATTCGTGAAGATTGCGAATCAGAAATTCACGAGCCGTCGCCAAATCATCTGTGTTAATTTCCTGCCAAACGTAAATCAAATTGTAACCGTCAACCAAATAGTGCGGTCGCTTCTTAGTCATTTTCGTTGTCTCTGCGTAAAAATTTCATACATCAGCACCGCGCCTGCCGCTGAGGCGTTAAGCGAATTTATTTTGCCGACCATCGGAATTTTTATCAGCAAATCGCAATTTTCTTTAGTCAAACGCCTCATGCCCTTTCCCTCACTGCCGATTATCAAAACGATTCCGCCCGTCAAATCTGCACGATAGAAATTTAATTCCGCGCTCATGTCCGAGCCGACGATTTTTAATCCGAGTCCGCGCAGATTTTTAAGCGTTTGAGCGACGTTGATAACCTGCGCGACTTTGACATATTCCGCCGCGCCCGCCGAAGTTTTAAAGACTGTCGCATTGAGCTGAACGCTTCGACGCTTGGGGATTATCACGCCGTGAACGCCGACTGCTTCAGCCGTCCGAAGTATCGCACCGAAATTCTGCGGGTCTTCCAACTCGTCAAGCAGAATTATAAAAGGCGATTCGTTTTTACTTTCGGCAAGCTCCAAAATTTCTTCGAGCGTCGAATAATTTACCGCCGCCGCTGTTGCCGCAACCCCTTGATGTCGCCCGTTGCAAATTTTATCGAGTTTGTCGCGGCTTATAAATTCTACAACAATTCCCGCTGTTTTTGCAAGTGAAAATATTTTTTGTATGGAACCGTCGCGAACGCCTTCCGCCATGAAAATTTTATTGACACTCCGACCGGATTTTAAAAGTTCCGTGACGGCATTCCTTCCGAAAATTAAATTGTCCATTCAAGGCTCTCCTTTAGGCGTCGCGATAAGCCAAGCTTGATTTCGTTCGTTTTCGGGCAAAATATGATTATCAAACCACATTGCAAAAAATCTGTCGAAACTTTCAATCGCGTAGCCGTCTTGATTATGGTCGCTTGTATCGTAAGGGTCGGCGAAAATCAAAACGTCGTCATAACATAAATCCGCCGTGCCCAAAGAATCATAGCCGATTATAACGCGCCAATGCCCGCCCCAGTCAACATTCTCAACTATAATCGGCTTGCCCGCAGAAAGATTTTCTATGACGAACTTTTGAAAAGCGTATTCGTCAAAGGGCGGCGTGTCGAAACTGCTTTGAACGTCCCAGCCGATACCTTTAAAAAATTTAACCATGTTGCCGAGACTCGAACCGGTTTTCGGTTTCGTTTCCATAGCCGTCATTAAAATTTGTTCGTCGAAATTTTTATCGCCGAAATATTTCAGGACGGTTAAAGCCGCCGCCGCTCCGCAACTGTATTCGGTCGTCTGTTGATAAGTCGGGTAATGCGTCAAAATAATTCGGTCGGCTGTCGAAGTCATTTCGTAAAAATTTATTTGCGGATAGTAAATCGAATCGGCATGATTAATTTCTTTTGGAGCCGATGCCGCGCCCGATGATTCGACCTCTTCGGCAGAGGCGCAACCGATAAATAAAGCCGTCGTTAAAATCGCGGCGGCAAAAAAATTTCTCATAAAGTTTTCTCCTTAAATGCGGCGGCAAATGCCAACTCGCAAATTTCATTCAGCCTTGTAAAATTTTTTCTTAAAAACAATTCGCCGAGCAATGCCTCAAAGCCCGTACTTGCATGATATTCGGCGACAGTTGCCTTGCGCGGCGCGTGACTGTGTGCATTTCTTCCGCGTCTGAAAATATCGCGTTCGTCGTCGGTCAAAAGGTTTTCAATCTCGGAATAAAGTTTAGCCTGCGCGGGAGCCGAAACTATTTCCGCGCTGAACTCGTGGAGCCGCGTAATATTATGCGTGAAATCCAAAAGTCTCGTCCGAATGTACAAATGAAAATAAGCGTCACCGACATGCGCCAAAACCAACGGCGACAGTGTTTTAATTAAGCTTTCTTCCATACCGCGCCTTGAGGAGTATCTTCAACGATAATGCCCGCCGCTTTGAGTTCGTCGCGAATTTTATCTGCGACCGCCCAATTTTTTGCGGCGCGAGCGTCTTGACGAATCGAGATGATAATCTTCATAAGTGATTCGACCAATTCGGAGTTGTCATCGGATTTTTCTTCTTCCTTTTCGACGGGAACGGGCTGTTCAAATATCCCGATTATCTCTGCCATTTCCATATAAATTTCTTGGACGCGCAGAATTATATCGCCGTCGATTTTCACGGGCGAAATTTTTCCCTCAGCAAATTCTCTGTAATAGTTATCGATTTCCTTAGACAGCTCGAACATGTGAGTTATCGCAAGCGCGGTGTTGAAATCGTCTTCCATTGCCGCATAGAAATTCGCAAGCAAACGTTCCGCCACTTCGACAAGCCCGCCCGCTTGACTTACCGTTATGGCAAAATTTTTCTCGCTCGTATCCTTTACGAATTCGCCCGCATGAACTTTCCGCGCCAAATCGTCCAGTTGCCAATAAGCCTTCGCGAGTTTGCCGAAAAATTCTCGCGTCTCGATAACTCTGTCCTCATTGAATTCAAGCGGATTGCGGTAATGCGTTTGCAAAAGGAGCAAGCGAATAACTTCGCCGGGATATTTGGTCAAAACTTCCTCGACCGTGAAGAAGCCCTTATTTTTCTTAACCATTTCTTCATTCGACTTGCTGACTTTCTCATTACCGTTTGTGATAAAGCCGTTATGAAGCCAATATTGCGCGAAAGAATTTTCATCGCCCAAAAATGCTTGCGACTGGGCAATTTCGTTTTCATGGTGCGGGAAAATCAAATCGGAGCCGCCGCCGTGAAAGTCAAATTTCTCGCCCAGATATTTAAGCGACATTGCTGAGCACTCAATATGCCAACCGGGACGACCTTTGCCCCAAGGACTTTCCCAATACGGTTCGCCGGGCTTAGCCGACTTCCACAAAGCAAAGTCCATAGGATTATGTTTGCGCTTGTCGACTTCGACGCGAGCACCCGCAAGCATTTCCGAAAGTTTCCTGTCGCTCAACTTGCCGTAATTTTTATTCTGTTCAATGCTGTAGAAAACATCGCCGTTATCCAAAACGTAAGCAAAATTTTTATCGACAAGCCCTTGAATCATCTTGATAATATCGTCCATAGTTTCGGAGACTTTAGGATAAAAATCTGCGCGGCGGACGTTGAGCGCGTCCATACTCTTAAAATAAACGTCAATGTATTTCTCGGAAATTTCCTTCCACGTAACGCCCTTTTCATTAGCCGCATTGATAATTTTGTCGTCAACGTCCGTGAAGTTTTGAATGTAGCGAACTTTGTAGCCGAGCTTTTTAAAGAAACGGCGAATCGCGTCCCAAATGACGAACGGGCGGGCGTTGCCTATATGCGGCGCGTTGTAAGGCGTGACGCCACAGCAATAAATACTTACCTCATCTTTTTTAAGCGGCTTGAAAATTTCTTTCGACCGACTCATCGTGTTGAATACTTTAATCATGTGCAATCACTCCTTTAAATTTTCTTCAACATATTGGCAAATTTCTTCGGGTGTAAAAATTTTAACTTCAGAATCCTCAAAGCCTTTCATGTTGCGCGTAACAATTCCGTCAAAATTATTCGACGAGGCGACCGCGTATTGAACCGAATCCTCGAAGTCTTTCCAATTCAAGGCGAAAGCTTTATGAATATCCTTGTCGGTAACGTTGACGACTCCCACGAAATCGAAAAGAGTTTTGAACAAATCACGAACAACTTGATGATTCTTCAAGTTCTTGTAAGTCAGATAGTAAATATCCGTGACAGATGCCGCCGAAATAAAGTTGTTGACGTTATAACTTCTGGGAAGCAAAAGTGTCCGTCTGCTCATGACGTTGAAAGGCTCGCGCTTAAGAAAAAAATCTAAGACAACGTTTGAATCAATCAGCAAATTTAAGACCATGTTTTTCCGCCAACCTTTCTTCGCGCCAATATGCCATATCTTTTGTCGGGTCTGCCAAACCTTTCAAGCAACCCTCAAGTTTGTTAAGTGACGCTTCGATTTCTTCGGGGCTCATTTGTCTGAGCTTATGGACGAACTGCTTGGCGGGCGAGACGATGATTTCCACGCGCTGATTGTCGTCGTAATTAGGCAGGTCGATTATTCCTTTCAAATCGCCGGCTTTCAATTCCTTGCGTACGGTTTTCATTTTAACTTCCATATTAAACACTCCTTTACTGCGCAAGGATTATAAGACAAAATTTTTTAATCGGCAAGGAAATTAATCGTGCACTTTTTCGGCAAGATTTTAACTTGAGTGCCGCGCAGATTTATCAAAAAAAATCGCAACGCACTGTTTAAAGAGCGTCGCGATAAAAATTTTCAGCCGATTAGATTTCCGAAAGATAATTGGTAATAGCCGAGTCGTAATCCGCCGTATGTGCAAAGGCTTCAGCCGCAAGTTTCTTTCTCACGTCAAGCGGAACTTCGCCCGTCTCCGAAATCATTTTTGCAATTTCATCGTAGCGGTCAGGGTTGGTTATGACCGTTACGAATTTAAAATTCTTCGCCGCCGCCCGAATCATCGCAGGACCGCCAATATCGATATTTTCAATCGCGTCCTCAAGCGTAACGTTCGGCTTGCGAATCGTCTTCTTAAACGGGTAGAGATTGACGACGACCAAATCAATCGGC
>JAFZIQ010000186.1 GCA_017554285.1 Selenomonadaceae bacterium | reverse complement strand
TCAGCCTCGCTCCAAAGTTGTTCAAGCGAATAATACTGCCGATTTTCTTCCTTGAAAATGTGCGCTACAACGTCGCCATAGTCCAAAAGAATCCACTCGCCCTCATGATAGCCTTCGCGGTGACTGAAATGAATCCCTTCCTTGTCAAGTTCCTCTTCAATGTTGTCGGCAATCGCCCGAACTTGCGTTGTAGTCTGCGCGGAGCACACGACAAAATAATCCGTCGAGAACATGACGCCGCGCATATCCATAGTAATAATTTCGCTCGCCTTTTTGTTGCTTGCCGCCTTGCAAATTTTCTTCGCCAAATCGTAAGTCTTCAAATTAAATCCCTCCAAAATTTTTATTAATCGGATACAATCGCTTCGCTGTCAGCGTCGCCTTCGTCCGATTGCGGAACTAAGTCTTGCAACGGGAAAAGTTCACTCATTCGCGCCTCAAGTTCTGCGACGTTCGGAACCCATGCCCCGTCTAAATTTTCCGAGCCGGGTAACATTAACGTCGTCGGTGGGTCGGAACTCATTCGCCTTAAAACGTTCGCCAAATGCGCCGAGTCAAAAATTTCCGTGCTGGTTTCCATTCTATTGCGGAAGATGTCGGCTATAGCGGGCAGTTTAGGTATCGTGTCGAGCTGAAGAACTTTTGCATACAACGCCTTGATAAATTTCTGCTGACGTTGTACGCGCCCCACGTCGCCCAATTTCTCGCCACGATAACGCAAATATTTCTGAACTTCCTCGCCCGATAAATGTTGATAGCCTTGCCCAATGTGAATCGACAAGCCCGCCGCCTCGTCCTCGTAATCCATATTTTCTTCGACGTAAATATCTAGCCCGCCTAAAACGTCAATCAAATCCGCGAACGTCGTCATGTCGATAATTATATACTGATGAATCGAAATACTCAAAAGCCGCGAGACTTCTTTAACCATACGATTCGCGCCGCCCCAGCCGTAAATTGTGCCGATTCTGCCCGAATTGCTCCGCATAGTTATCCACGTGTCACGCGGGATTGAAATAATTCGACTCTTGCCGGTATCGTTCGAGAAACTCAAAACCAAAATGGTATCAGCCTCTTGACGCTCGCTGTCGTCGACGCCCATAATCAAAATATTCGTGTAGCCGTCGAATTTCGGATCCGCCGTGCCCATGCGAGCCGTCCGCCTGTCGTTGTAGCCTTGATACATTTCCGCGAACTCATTATAAACGCGACTGCCCGCGCTGTACACGCCGTAGCCGACAAATAAAATCGCGACGCCTATCAAACACAAAACCACCAGCGCAAAAATCAGGCGGAAAGCCTTTACCTTGCGCCTGCGCCTCATAACTTTGCGTTTCTTTTCGACATTCTCTTTGGTTTCGCTGGACATAAAATTCTTACTCTCTTTTTATTTATTCAGCAGTAGAAAATTTCGGGCGGCAATGGTGTCGGGGTGCACGAGCGAATTTTTCTTTATGACAAAGATAATCGTCTCGTTAAACGCCGTCAGTAAAATTTCGTCAAGCTCGGCGGTCTCTGCCAAAGCGCGAAGTTTTTCTACGCCGGGATAATTTCTGTTCGGCTCAATCATGTCGGAGAAGTAAATAATTTTATCAAGCTTAGTCATATTTCTTGCGCCGACCGTGTGCCGATAAATCGCTTGAGAAATTTCTTCATCGTCCACGCCGTAAATTTCTTTAATCATTTTTGCGCCAATGTAAGGGTGAAGCAAAAGCGGCATAACCTGTTCGACCTCGCCGATTTTTATTCCGCGAAGTTTAGCCTGCGCGGGCAAGTCGTCATCTTCAAATTCTCTCGCGCAGTCGTGAAGAATTCCCGCTATATAAGCTTTAGTCTCGTCGACGCCGAATCTTTTAGCCAATTTGACGGCGGTATTCGCCACGCCGATTGAGTGCGCAAATCTTTTTTTATTCAGCCGCCTTTGGAGTTCGCGGCACATTTCTTTAATCTTCATAAAGTTTTTCCCTCAAGATGTATTCTTCGACGGCTTCGGGCACGAGATATTTTATCGAACGTCCGAGCCTTATTTTTTCGCGCAGATCTGTTGAAGAAATTTCAAGTTCTGGCGTCGTTACTCGGTGAATGTGTTCGCTTGCCGCCGCTCCGAAATAATTTCTTATCGCCGAAAAATCTATGTCTACGCCTTGCCGCGTCGTCGCTATGAAATGGCATTTTTCGACCAATGTTTTAGCCTCGTACCACTTCGATAAATCCGCTAGCGAATCCGCGCCGATTATGAAAAATAATTCCGTCGTGCTACCAAATGTTTTATGGAGTTCTGTCATCGTGTCGAGCGTGTAAGAAAGCCCTGTGCGCTTTAGTTCCATATCCGAGACTTTGAAAAATTTATTCGATTGCGTCGCTAAAATCGTCATAGCCAAGCGGTGTTTTTCGTCGGTAACTTTTCTGCCGCGCTTGTGAGGCGGTCGGGCGGCAGGGATAAATAAAATTTCGTCGAGCATGAAGATTTCGCGAACTGCCTCCGCCGTCGCTAAGTGTCCAAAATGTATCGGGTC
>JAFZIQ010000185.1 GCA_017554285.1 Selenomonadaceae bacterium | reverse complement strand
CACCGCTTGCAAAATTTGTTCTGGTTGCTTATCTGTTGGAATTCTCATCGTATTTGCCAAGCCTTCATTGACGACTGCCAGAAAAATATTCTCTATCACGCACCAAATTTCAGCAAAGTCCATGAACCGTCTGCCAAATGCTTCTTCATTAGCGATTCCTTTGTGTCTTTTGAAAATTGGCAGGATTATAACCTTCGATTGCTCAAACATCGTGCGTTGTTTTGGAAATGCTATTTTAACCATCTCTTGAAAAGGATTTTTCGGCTCGCGGATTGAGCAAGGCAACTCTTTTATTACCGAAATGACATTTGATTTGGCATTTTCATCAGTTAGGACGATAAAATTCCATTTGCGCATGTGGTCGAAGGTCGGAGCCTTAATTCCAGCCTCGATTATCCGCTTAATCTTTTCCGGTTCGACCTGTTTATCGGAAAATTGCCGTGTCGTACGTCGTTTGTCAATTACCTCTCTGAACTCCATTAAAACATCTCCTTAGAATAAATTTCATATTGATTCCGCTATTAACTGTTTCCGGCTAAGACTATACTGATTTTTTAGTTGCGTCAAGTAGAGTTAAATTCTTGACAGTGTATCTTTGGCAGTGTAATATGTTTTAGCATATAAGAGGTGATGAAATGGAAGAATATGAGATAGAGTTGTATGAGACAGTCGATGGCACTTGTCCTGTCGCAGAATTTCTTGACGAATTGGAACCAAAAATGTGGGCAAAGGTCACAAGAAATATTGACGTTCTGGCTGAACACAATCTCAACCTACGGGAGCCGCTCGTAAAGCCGATAGAAAATGGAATATTCGAGTTGAGAACTCAAAGCGGTGGCAATATAGCTCGTGTGTTTTACTTTTTCTTCACGGGCAAGAAAATTGTGTTGACGAACGGTTTCATTAAGAAAACGCAGAAGACGCCACGCAAATATATTGAGCTTGCCCTTGCATACAAAACCGATTATGTTCAACGAGGTGAAAAAAATGAAATGGGACGAGTACAAGCAGAAAAAGTTACAAAATCCTGAATTCAAACAAGCGTACGATGAATTGGAAGTCGAATATGCCATAATGAATGAAATGCTGAGGTTGAGGGGTGAAGCCGGCATGTCGCAAAGTCAACTAAGTAAAAAAACTGGTATCACTCAACCCGACATCAGCAAACTGGAAAACGGCAAGGCTAATCCGTCTATTGCGACCTTGAAAAAAGTGGCGAGAGCTTTCGGTAAAAGATTGCAAGTCCAATTCGTTTGAGAAGATAAATTATTGCCCAAATCGGGCTATTTTTTTTTAAGCCTCGCAGAGCCCGTCCTGCCGTAGGCAGGTATATAGGGATATACCTGTCCTACAGATAAAGCCCCTTTCAAACCGTAGGTTCAAGAAACGCAGTGACTGGCAAATTTTTTGAGCTGGTTTATCGCTTCATGACGTGGCGTTTTTGGCGTTTCACGAAGTGAAATGCGTAAGTGAACATCTCGACGATTGGATAACTATCCAGCTCACGAGAAGCACCAACAAAAAAATCTCAACCGCTTTTTTTCGTCGGGACTAGTTCCAGATATGCCTCTGTAGTCGCCGTATTTGCCCTGTAACGCTTCCTCTGCCTTCTTCACGAGGTTTTATCAACCAGCCAAAATTAAACGAGGTTCACTTACCGCTTATCCTTCGGATAAGCACGAAAATCCCGCATAGCAACGCCACAAATCGACTCAAAAAATTTGTCACTCACCAAAAAATTTTGAACGCCCTCTTTTGTGTCATACTTCTCTACCGGACGAAGATAATATCCGACAAAGACAACAAAACCCAAAGTGCCACCGACACTAGCCGATGGCACTTTGGGAAGCCCTCTCTTCCGAGAGTTTTATTGCACTTGTCTCTTGCCCGTGATATAATCTTATCGTCCAAATAATCAAATACTGGGGAAGAAGTGCAACGTTTTGTATCCAGTTGCCCGAACACTTTTTGATTGTAGCATGATTCTCCTCCAGTGTAAAGGACAAAACTTTTAGGAGGTCATACCTATGGAAAAATTTTTCAACGCCATTCTCGATTCCTTCGAGGTTGAGAAATTTCAAGAGAATATCTCTCTGGACAAAATCGTTTCTTGCAATGACAAACTCACTAAAACCGTCTTCAGTTTATCTGCCGACGAATACTTCGACGTACTCAAAAACGGTAGAAGCGTCGCCGTCACCGAGATTGTTTCTCGCGGGAAAAAAATTCAAACTCACTTCACTCTTAACGGTGGCGGTATCGCTACTTTCAAGCGTCCTCTCAACGAGTACGACCGCGCTATCTTCGACGTGTGCAACTCTGCCCAAGCGACTAATTTCATCGGCATCACTCGCGACTCGCTATTCCGTGCCTTAGTAGGCGGAAAAAACAGAAATACTCGTCCCACTCCCAGCCAAGCTGTCGCTATCTTTGAATCACTCAAACGCCTCATGACCGTCGTTGAAATCGACTTCAGCCTTACTCGCGACAAAATGCCTAAGTACAAAGATATTCCCGACAAAATTATCTCGCCCATACTGCCCTGCAGAATCTTGCACAACGTTCTATTCAACGGAAACCGCACTACTCTCATCAGATTTACCGACGAAAGCCCACTTATGAAAATCGCCCGTGTTAAAAAACAAATCATCACTTTCCCTGTCTCACTGCGCGACGTCACCAACCAAAACAATACTCCGCTTGTCATCATGATTAAAAGTTATGTAATACGTCGCGTCTTTGAAATTGTCGCCCATAACATGACGCCGACCATTACTTTCGATGACCTATTCAAACACTGCGAACTCATCGACGCTACTCGAAAACAAAAACAGGATGCTCGTAAAATTGTTATCAGCGTCATGGAAAATCTGAAATCCGAAGGCGTCATCAAATCCTTTACGCTGACCAAAAAAGGCGACTCCTACTACTCCGTTACTATAACATTTTAGTGCAAAATCTATACTGAAAATTTCGTGAACATACGGGGGGGGCGTCGTCAATTAAGTTACGGGGCGTCGTCAATTAAGTTACGGGGCGTCGTCAATTAAGTTACGCCAGTGCCTACAGAAAAAATGAGTTCTATATTGTATAGTCGAACACGCCATTTTTGGAACTGTAAATACTGTAAGTATTGTAACGGACGGCGCCGCCTAGCTAGCGCGTCGGCGCGCCTTTCCTGACTCGAAACCGTAGAAAAAATCGCACGCCCGCTCTTACGAGCGTGCGGCGATTAAGGATTTCCCCTAAAAAAAGAAAATGTTGGATTAGAATTGGCGGCTAACGCCGCTTAAATTCCCCTTGAAAAAAGAAAAGTTGGTGGTTTTTATGAATATCTTCGACGAAGTCAACCTCTTGCCTGAAGAAAAAATCGCTCATAGACTCGGCTTAACTCTTGCCAGAGACGGCAAGTCTTTCCTTTGCCCCGATTGCGGCAACGGCTCTGGCAAAAGCGGCGACGGCATTAAGCAGACTAAACTCAAGGGCAAGCTGGTGTGGCATTGCTATAGATGTGGAGGACACTGGAGCAACGTGGACTTAGTGGCATTGGTAGAAGGAATTTCGCCAAGCGAAACGTCAGAATTGACGAGACGATTGGAAGAGATATTTCCAGAATCAAAACCTTTTCTTTTTTCTAGGGAAGGTTTTTCGCACTTTAGCGCAGCCGACAGGCAAGCGTCAAAAAGTGCGTCTAGGGCTTTTGGCTATCGTAGCGACGGCGATAGCCTAGCGTCAAGCGATAGCCGTTTCCAGACGCTCTGGACTGTGCCGCCGAAAAATTATGGCAAGACGTTTTATCCGCGTTATGTAGAGATGGCGCGGAAGTTTCTGGCGGAACGAGGCGGGAGTTATCGAGGTTTGACGGCAGAGACGTTTGAGAAATACGGTGTAGTCGTTCATCCAGAATTTGGAGTAGGGGACGCGGAAAAGTTGCTGACGCTGATAATTCCGTATGACGACTATCATTTTGTGGCGCGAGCGGTAGATAGCAAACGTCGTCCGACGCAACATGGACAGGGCGCGGGTTTATATGAACCGCTGAAGATAGACGGGAAGTTTCCGACGTTCATAGTGGAGGGTGAGCTGGACGCGTTGTCGGTCGTGCAAATAGTTGGAAGTTTAGGAATCCGTTGTGTGGCGACAGGTGGCGCGTCGAAATATGGCAAGGTCGTTTCGGAATTGGAAAAGCGATTTGGGAAGTCGGAAAGCAAGCCTTCATTTTTGGTG
>JAFZIQ010000184.1 GCA_017554285.1 Selenomonadaceae bacterium | reverse complement strand
ATCCGAAGTTTCGCCCGATTGACTGACAACTATAACCAAAGTTTTATCGTCGACAATCGGGTCGCGATAACGATACTCGCTAGCCAAATCGACTTCGACCAATTTACGCGCAAGCTTTTCGATATAAAATTTGCCGACCAATCCCGCATGATAAGCCGTGCCGCAAGCTACGATATAAATTTTATCAATGCCGTCAAGGAAATTTTTATCCCAGTTAAGCTCGTCAAGGACAATCGCGCCGCCATCTTTGGCAATGCGCTTGCTCATGGTATCGCGGACGGCTTTAGGTTGCTCGTTAATTTCCTTAAGCATGAAGTGTTCGTAGCCGCCCTTTTCAGCCGCCTCAGCGTTCCAAGTCACGTGGAAAATTTTCTTCTTAACGGGTTCGCCGCGACGATTAATAATCTGCACAGAATCTTTCTTGACAAGAGCAACCTCACCGTCATTTAAAATGTAAGTCTGCCGCGTGTGATTGATAATCGCGGGAATATCCGACGCGATAAAATTTTCGCCCTTGCCCAAGCCGACGACTAAAGGATTGTCTTGTTTCGCGCAGATTAAAATATCGGGGTGCGCCTTCGCCATAAACGCCAATGAATATGAGCCTTCGATTTTATTCAAGACTTCGCGAACCGCCTCAACAAAATCTCCGCGATAAAGTTCCTCAAGCAAATGCGCGATAACTTCGGTATCCGTCTCGGACGTAAATTTATGTCCCTTCGCCAAAAGTTTTTCCTTGAGCGGCAAATAATTTTCGATAATGCCGTTATGAACGACGACAAAATCCCCGTGACAATCCGTATGAGGATGCGCGTTGCTGTCGGAAGGTCTGCCGTGAGTCGCCCAGCGCGTGTGACCTATTCCGACTGTGCCGTTTGGTAATCTGTTCTTGAGTTTATCTTTAAGCGCGTCGAGCCGTCCGACCGATTTCTCGATAAAAATATTTTCGCCGCAATCAACCGCAATGCCCGCCGAATCATAGCCGCGATATTCCAATTTAGTCAGCCCGTCCAAAAGAATCGATGCCGCCTTTTTCTCACCAATATATCCCACTATGCCGCACATAATTTTTTCACCGCCAATGCATGAATTTTTAATGAACCAATCGCGGCGATTATATCTTACTTAATTTGCGCCGTCAATCAAAAGAAATGCCGCAAATTTATAATGACGGCTATACGGTCATCTGCGCAGGGATTTTTTTATTTGCACTCGGCAAGCGTCATGATAAAATCGCAAGCAAGGAGTTGATAACTTTGGATAATACAATGTTCAGTAATTTTATCGTAGCAATTAGCGCGGTCGTTCCGATGTTTTGTTTAATGGCAATCGGTGCGTTCGTCAAATTCCAAAAGTGGCTGACCGACGACGAACTTAATCATATGAATCGTATGGTGTTCCGCGTATTTTTTTGTTGCATGATGTTTTACTCAATCTATACAACCGAATTAGCAACGAGTTTCCGACCTAAATTAATGTTATTCGGAGCTGGCGGCGTACTGATAATTTTTGCTTTGCTCATGATAATTATTCCGCGAATCGAACCCGATAATCGGCGACGCGGCGTTATCGTTCAAGCTGTTTTTCGGAGCAATTTTGTTTTAATGGGCGTGCCGATAGTTGCAAACATTTTCGGCGACGAGAATATTGCCGTTTCAACGATGATGATTGCGGTTATCGTGCCGATTTATAATATCTTAGCGGTTTTCGCGCTGGAAACTTTTCGCGGCGGGAAATTTGCACTGTTACCAATTTTAAAGGGCGTCTTCAAAAATCCGATGATACTCGGTGCAATCGCGGGCGCGACGCTTTTAATTTCAGGCGTCGAAGTTCCAAAGCCCGTCCTTAAACCGATTGGACAAATTTCGGCGGCGACAACTCCCGTTGCACTGATAATTTTAGGCGCGTCATTCAGATTGGGCAGTACTCACGAACACAGAAAACAATTATTCGGCTCGATATTCGGACGATTAATTTTGGTGCCCGCCGTAATGTTATCGATTGCGGCATTTATATTCGGCTTCAGAGGGATTGAATTCGTAACGTTGATAGCGATATTCGGAACGCCCTGCGCGGTCGTCTCGTTCGCAATGGCTCAACAAATGGGCGGCGATTCAGATTTGGCAGGTAATTGCGTTGTATTCACGTCGGCTCTGTCGTGCTTTACGATTTTTTGTTGGATACTTTTATTCAAAACGCTGGGGGTTTTCTGAAATTCCTTGCCGATAAAAAATGAAATAAAAATCGCCCGCCGATTTAGACGAGCGATATTTTTTTATTGATCAACGCGCTTTATGTCTGCGCCCAAGTTCACAAGTTTTTTAACAAGATTGTCGTAGCCTCTGTCAATGTGATGAATATAGCCGACTTGAGTCTCGCCTTCGGCAACCAGAGCCGCCAAAACTATCGCGGCACCTGCGCGGAGGTCGGTTGCTTTGACTTGACAGCCCGTCAATTTTTCTTGCCCTTCAACTACCGAAGTCCGTCCGTCGATTTTTATTTTCGCGCCCATGCGTCTCAGCTCGTCAACGTGCATAAATCGATTCTCAAAAACCGTCTCCGTTACCATGCTTGTGCCCTGCGAAATCGTCAGCATTGCCATAAATTGCGCTTGCATATCGGTCGGAAAACCGGGATAAGGCAAAGTCTTTATATCAACGGCTCGCGGTCGTCTGTCGCAGATAACTCGAATTCCGTCAACGTCTTCGATAACTTTAACGCCCGCTTCTTTTAACTTTGCAATGACGGGCTTGAGGTGTTCGCTGATCGCATTGGCAATGTAAACGTCGCCTTGCGTCATTGCGGCGGCTATCATATAAGTCCCTGCCTCGATTCGGTCGGGAATAATCGTATAGTCATGAGCAATTAATTTCTTGGAGCCTTCGACTTTGATAACGTTGGTGCCCGCGCCCCGAATCTTCGCGCCCATTATGTTCAGATAATTTGCCAAATCGACAATTTCAGGCTCCTGCGCAGGATTCTCAATAATCGTTTGACCTTCAGCCATCGACGCCGCCATTAAAATATTCTCCGTCGCGCCGACGCTCGGAAAGTCCAAATAAATCTGTGCGCCTTTCAAACCTTCGGGAGCTACAGCCTCAATGTAGCCGTGCCCGATTGAAATTTTCGCTCCGAGTGCTTCAAAGCCTTTTAAATGTAAGTCAATCGGACGAGTTCCAATCGCGCAACCGCCCGGCAATGAAATCTTCGCCGAACCCAAACGCGCCAATAAAGGTCCCATTATCAAAAACGACGCCCGCATTTTCCTTACCAAATCATAAGGCGCGGTTATATTTTCAATCGTCGACGCATCAACGAATAATTTATTACTTTCAGGCTCGTAACGAACTTTAACGCCCAGCGTCCGCAATACTTCGCTGATTGTGCGAACGTCATCAAGATTCGGTACTTCGTCCAAACAAGTTTCTCTATCCTGTCCGAGCAACGTTGCGGCGATAACGGGCAACACGGCATTTTTTGCACCGCTGATTTTAACCGTGCCGCTCAATCGCTTGCCGCCCTTTATTATCAATCTCTCCAAAATCTCAGTCCTCCTCTGGGAATTAGGAATTAGGAGGAACTAGTTCCAAGTTCCTATTTCCTGATTCCTAAATCAAACCTTCTCAACGCTGATGGTCGTGCGCATGACGTTATCGATTATGTTATTCGTCTCAACCTTGCTGTCAGCCTTCTTGGAAGTCTTGCCTTCCTTCTTCAATCGTTCTTGTGCTTTTCTGGCTTGAGCAATTTCCTTGCGAATTTGTTTTTCCGTCTTGATTTCGTTCGACCCGCCGACTTCTACGACCAGTTGATTATTTTTCCCCGTCTTGAGAAAATCCCTTATCTTATCCTCATAACTCTTGGCAGAATCCGCAACGGTTACAACGCCCGAATTTGTCAAAGCTTGATTAACCGGCACCAATGCCCCGCCGTGAATCTCAAGCGATAAATTTCCTTGCCGCGCAGTCAACGGCACTGTGTAAGGAACTATAACCGTTTCCGTCGGCTTGCGATAAGGTTGCAATTCAACCGTCAGATTAACCGTCTCGCCGGGCTTAACTCTTTTCTTGTCGGGCGAAATCGAAACGATTGACGCCGTGCGCCGCTCGGTCTCAAAAGCAATATTCACGTCCACGCCGAAAATATTTGATTCTTGTTTGGTATTGGAACAGACTAAATTAAGTGCTTGCATAAGTTCAAGGACGGCAACTTGTCCGACGTCCGAAGAATTATAGAACATATTTTTGCGAGTAATCTCGCCGCCGACAACCGAATCTGTCTTTATATTGAAGTCAATATCAACGGTACTCTCCGCCAATGTATCCGCAACTTTACTGAGCGCGGTATAGGCAATCGACGCGCCGAGCTTCGGAACAAGATTTTCATTGTAAGCGATTGTTGCGTTATAAGTTTCTTCCTTATCAAGGGCAACGTCTTTAATCGTCACCGTGACGGGCACGACTGCAGGGAAAGTTCCCAAAATTCCCGCGACGCCCGAATCTCTGTCTTGATTGATTCGTCCGATAACGTGCCCTATGCCCGCAAGTTTAACGCCCGTGCTGTTCGCGCCGCTTATCGAGCCGATAACTGAGGCATCTGTCATAAAATAATTCACGTTGCCGCCGTGTGTGAATGAATGCCCGAATGCCAAAATTTTATTCCCTTCGACGGCGGTAACCGTGCCCGTCGCGCCGAGTGAAAAATCTCCGTAAATAATCGCTACGCCCAATGCCGAACCGGGCTTAAGGTCTGCATTTAATTTCAAGCCGCGTTCAATTGTCGAAGGTGCCGCTTGAAAATTTTTTAACCCCAATGTCTTACTTAAAAATCTCGCGCCGTCGGCATTAAAACCGCTCAAGTAAAATGCTCCCAACTCTTCAACAGTCGGTTCTTCTTCGGGACAAATTTCTTCTTCAACGGATTCTTCCGATTCGGGTTCCGGCTCGGCAGTTTCCGTTGTTTCCTCTTCCGACGGTTCTTCTTTGATTACCTTAAAATAATTTACTTGCGCCTTCGGGTCGGGCAATCTCCAAAGTTCGAGCATGTCCTCAATCGGCGTAATAAAAAAGGTATAAGGATTCATTTCCTTAAGCGTGGCAGAAAGTGCCCCGACGAGTTTGCCGTCAATGTATATCGGACTGCCACTCATGCCCTGCAATATGCCGCCCGTCCGTTTGATAACGTCGCCCGAAGCCTCCGCCATAATCATTCGCTTGGAGCCTTTGCCGTCATCCGTCATGCCGACAATATGAACATCAAATTGCTCAATCTTGCCGGAGCCGTCTACTACCGTGTAAGCTTTGCCGTCCATGCCGCTCTTTAATTGGTCGAGCGGAAAAATTTCGGGCATCGCCAAAGCCTCCGAACTCAAAGCAATAATTATGAATAAGACCGTCAGAAATATTCGCGATAAAATTTTGTGCAAGTCTTTCAACTCCATTCAGGAAGTTTTTAATCAACGTTTAAACTAAGTCATAGTAATTTATTTTCTTAAAATCGTCAAGGCGTCCCCGACAAGTCGCTCGTTGCCGTCGCTCGGCTTGTTAATAAGACTGCCTTTGAAAATCAATTCCGTTGAGCCGCCGCCGTCCAAGTTAATCGCTTCGACCGCTCCGAAATTGTTTTTGAGAATCTGCGCCCACTCGGTCAAAGTGCAACCTTTGCTGTGCGCCTGTCGACCGTCAACGACTGCAAAGATATAATCGCCGTATTGAGTGATACCTACCGCCGAACGCGGAGCCCTGCCGACTCGAATATCCGCAGGAAATTGCTCGGCGTCAGCCGTTACGTAAATTTCGCCCTCCTTAACCAAAGTAGGTCCCGCGCCGATTATGTGAATCGATTCGTTGAAATCTCTGCCGTGTTCGACGTTGATATAATCTTCATCAAAATTCATCGCGTCGCCGACACAAACAGTCTTAAAATGTTCTGCGGCGGTACCGTTCGCGCTGATAACGTAGCCTTCGGGCGGAATGTAATTGTTTCCTTTGCCCCAAATAATGTTCGTGACAATGTCGTTCTGAACAATCACTTCGACGCCGAAATCATTTGTGCCCGTCGTCGCGCCCTGCCACGAATTGTAAAGGACAACGGTATCTTTATTGCGCTCGCAGTTGACGCCGTTTAAAATAACCTCCGCGCCGTTGAATTGCAAGACGCCACGATAAGTTTGTCGTCCGAAAATCGTCGTGCCGTCCGCATTAATCCCAAGTGCCGAACGAATAAAATAGGTAGTGCCCGCCGTCAACCCGTCAATTTTGGTATTGCCGTAAATTGTGCCGTTGCGTCCGAAATAACTCGCGTTAATCGTGGCGATTGCATCGGGCGAATTCATTTGCGAAACGGTAGCGCGCCCGGGAACATGTCCCCTTGCCAATACGGGGCGCAGTTGATATTTTTCATGGTCGGCGATAACCGCAAATGCCATTACTCCGTCATTGTGATAAACCAAAAATTCCAAGCCCTCGACTTCATCGGCGGGCGGTATAACGGATTGCGGTTGCCGGTCAATCGGCGGTTCGTAAGTCGGGAAATCATTTGGATTCGGTTCGACTGTAGGAAATTTTTGTTCGGGCTGAGGATTTGCCCGCGTCGGTTCCGTAAAAGGTTCGTCGACTAAATTTGTCCCGTAAGGTTCTTCTGCCAATGCGACGCTTGGCGAAGTCGATAATAATATTCCTGTCGCCATTAACACGGCTAACTTTTTTATCATCAAAATTGCTCCTTCAAAATTTTTTGCTTTGCCAATTCTGCCGTCATTAAAAAATTCCTTCACTGCGGGAAAAATTTTATGCGCGTCGAAAAATTCTTTCGGAGGTTTAAAATTATGGCTAAAAAGAAAACCAAATATATTTGTCAAGAATGCGGCGCGGAGTCGGTTAAATGGCTCGGAAAATGTCCGGCTTGCGGGAATTGGAATACACTGGTCGAAGAAGAAATCCCCGAAGAAATAAAAAATCCCCGCGCTTTGACGACTGCTTTTGAGACGCCGCGCAGGATTGCTGAAGTCGATATGGAAGAATTGCCGCGCTTTATGACGGGTTCCGGCGAATTGGACAGAGTTTTGGGCGGCGGCTTGATTCCGGGTTCGATAATTTTAATTGCAGGAGATCCGGGCGTCGGCAAGTCCAGTTTAACGTTGGCGGTTTGTGCAAATGTCGCTCGCAACGGCAGAAAAGTTTTATACATTACAGGCGAAGAAAGTTCGCGGCAAATTCGTATGAGAGCCGAGCGATTGAACGCTTTGGCTGATGAACTTTATATCTGCGCGGAAAATAATTTTGAACGGATAAGTCATCACGTCGAGAAAGTTCAGCCGGAACTTTTAATAGTCGACTCGATTCAGACGATTTATAAATCCGATATTGAGAGTGCGCCCGGCAGTGTTTCGCAAGTCAGAGAATGTTCTGCGGGCTTAATGCGCTTGTCCAAAAGTTTATGCGTGACGACTTTTATAATCGGGCATGTGACTAAGGACGGAACTTTAGCCGGACCGAGAGTTTTGGAGCATATAGTTGATACGGTTTTATTTTTTGAAGGCGAACGCAATGCGGACTTCCGAGTTTTGCGGGCGATAAAAAACAGATTCGGAGCGACAAGCGAAATCGGATTATTTGAAATGCGCGACACGGGGCTTGCAGATGTGCCCGATGCGTCGAAATTATTTTTGCCCGAACGAGCCGACGATATAGGCAGTGTGATTGTGCCGACAGTCGAAGGAACGCGCCCGCTTTTGGTCGAAGTGCAAGCTTTGGTTGCGCCTACGCCTTTTATGCCGCCGCGCAGGACTTCAGACTCTGTGGACATAAAGAGGATTCAACTTTTGCTGGCGGTTTTGGAAAAGAGATTGCATTTGACGATCGGCGCGTGTGATGTTTACGTCAAGACGGCGGGCGGAATTAAAATTGATGAGCCGGCGACTGATTTGCCGATAGCGATTGCCTTAGCGTCGAGTTTTGCCAACAGAAAACTTTTGCCGCAATGCGTTATCTTCGGCGAAGTCGGATTGAGCGGCGAAGTTCGGGCAGTCAGTAAAGCTCGCCAGCGCGTCGATGAATCTGTTCGCATGGGCTTTACAAATATTATTTTGCCCAAAAAAAATTTCGCGGAAGTTTCAAAGCTGAATTCCGCGACGAAGGTAAATCTTTTACCCGTTGAAAATCTGCGCGACGCTCTGAAAGTTTCAATGCCGCGAGAAAAAATTTGACAGAAAATTTTTTATTACAAATGTAACGGCCTGCGGATTGTTTTTATGATTTGAATCAGCGGACAAAATTTTCGGGCAGGATTAAAATCTGGGGGCTTAGGAAATTCTTTTTGAGGCTTGCAGATGTTTAACATTCGTATGCAAGAAATATGAATTCGATTATTTTTCTCTCTTGCTTAATACCCACATAACCACACCTTACCCAAACCAAAGGAGCCTTGCGTTTAACGTCAGGCTCTTTTGCGGTTTGACCCAAAAAATTTTATCTTCGGTGGAAATCGTATGCAGAAAATATTTTTAGCCGCGTTGCTCGGAATTTCGTTTCTCGCAATGGAATTTTATCACTTCGCCAAAACCGATTATTCTGCGCGTCAAAACGAACACAGGCGCAAACTCGGCGCGGTTTATATGACGCTCAATAATCCTTTCTACGAAATTATTGATGAGGAAATTCGTACAACCGTCGAAAATCACGGCGACGTTTTAATTTCCAGAGACCCCGCCTTGAATATTGATAAGCAAGTCGAAGAAATTCAAGAGCTTATAGATTACGGCGTCGAATTGATTTTTATAAATCCCGTCGATTGGACGGAGGTCGAACCTGCCCTTAAACTCGCTCGCAATGCCGGAATCCCCGTTATCGCGATTGATACCAACGTCGAAGATGATTCGCTCGTTCATTGCACGGTTATATCGGATAATTATTCGGCGGGCGTCCAATGCGCGGAACATTTGCTTAAAAATTCTTCGGGCGGCAAAATCGCTATCCTTAAACATTCTCAAGCCCGCTCTTCGATTGACAGGATTCAAGGTTTCCTCGACAGGATTGCCGAGAATAAAAATTTTGAAGTCGTCGCGGAGGCTGAATGTCTCGGTCAACTCGAAGTCGCCATGCCCGTTATGGAAAATCTGATTAAAACTCACCCCGAAATAAATATCGTAATGGCTCTCAACGACCCCGCCGCTATGGGCGCACTTGCCGCCTTGCAAAATGAAAATCTTTCGGGCGACATTAAAATTTACGGCGTCGACGGCGTTCCGGAGATAAAGGAAATGATTTTTTCACACAGAATAACCGCTACGGCAGGACAATCGCCGCGTCAAATCGGAAAGTTGGCGGCTGCTTGCGCTTATAAAATTTTTAACGGCGAGCCTGTCGAAAAAATTATCAAACTGCCGACCAAATTAATTTCCGCAGAAAATATTTCCGCTACCGACCTTGAGAGCTGGGATTAACATGCAAAATCTTTTTACCGTCGCCGGAATGTATCGTTTGCTTTACGTCTATAACGGCATTGTGATTTTTATTTTAATGGCGTTCATATGTTCGACGCAAATCCGAATCAATAATTCAATGACTGCGCGGGCATTTTTGGATACGGCGGGCGCAATTCCGCAATCTTCAAGCGTAATTTTTTGCAAAATCGTCTTCGCATTTCTGAGTTTCGTTTTGGTCGGCTGTTTGTACAGGAAAAATAAAAATCTGCGCGTAAAATATTTTTTGTTCGCGACAGAAATTATAATCTGTATGTTTTTAATGCGCGTCCTTAATTTATCTTACGACGGATTAGTCTTGCTTGTAATCGCCGATTTAATGTACAAATACGAAGGGCAACGGCAAGAATACACTCTCCTAATCGCGATGATTTGCTTGTACTTCATTGCTAATTACAACTTGGCGATTTTCCAAACGAAAATAATTTCATTCGAGGCTTATGCGTCCTATTACAATGCGTCGACAAAAGCAGTCTTGCTCGCGTTGAAAAACAGTTTCTACTCGCTGAACATAATTATCTTTGTATTTTATCTGGTGGTGCTGTTGAAAAGTAAGCACGAGGAAAAGGAACGAATCCGCTTGCTGAATGAAAAATTGGAAGAGGCAAATCAACGCTTGCGGGCATATGCAATCGAAGTCGCGCAGATGGCTGAAACTCGCGAACGCAACCGCCTTGCCAGAGAAATTCACGACACATTGGGACATGCGCTGACGGGAATAGCTGCCGGACTCGATGCTTGCCTTATGACATTGGAAATCGCGCCCGACTTAACCAAGAAGCAACTCAATAAAATTCGTGACACGGCTAAAAAGGGAATAACGGACGTTCGCCGCTCGGTAAAAAAATTGCGCCCCGATGATTTGGAGCGATTGCCCTTTCAAGAAGCTTTATTGGAAATGACAAAAGATTATTCGGCGTCGTCGGGCATGGAAATAACGGTTGATATATTCAGCTGGTCGGACAAACTTCGACAAGACCAAGAGGACGTAATTTATCGGGTGTTGCAGGAGAGCATAACCAATGCGAATCGGCACGGACACGCGACCAAAGTTAAAATAACAATCGGAGGCAATGAAAAATATTTGCTGATATTGATAGCGGATAACGGGCAAGGTTGCGAAAACGTTAAGCAGGGATTCGGGCTTAAGCACATGCGCGAGCGTCTTGAACTCCTTCACGGCTCGATACATTATTGGAACGATTCGGGATTTATCGTTGAGGCGATGATACCGTTAAATTGGGAGGGTTAGTATGATAAAGATTTTAATAGCAGACGATCAAGATTTAATCCGCGAGAGCTTGAAGATTATTCTGGACATGAACAACGATATTAAAGTTATCGGGCTGGCGGAAAACGGCAATAAAGTTTTGGACTTGTTGAAGGCGCAAACTCCCGATATAATTTTAATGGATATAAGAATGCCGGAGCTTGACGGCGTATTGTGCACAAAAATTATCAAGGAAAATTATCCCGACGTGAAGATAATAATTCTGACGACGTTTGACGATGATGAGTATGTTTTTTATGCGTTGAAGTACGGCGCGAGCGGTTATCTTTTAAAAGGCTGTTCGGTACAGGAATTGACTTCGGCAATACATACGGTTATGAACGGCGGCTCGATATTGAATGCGGGCGTGATAACAAAAGTCGTGAAGTTATTTAATCAAATGGCGCAAGCAAATATTGCAATGGAAATCGACGGCAGGAACGCAGAGGAACTTAATCGAACGGAAAGAAGTATCGCGAGTTTGGTCGGGCGCGGCTTATCGAACAAGGAGATTGCGGAGAAATTATTTTTATCGGAAGGCACGATAAGAAATGCGTTGAGTTCGGCGTTATCGAAATTGAATTTGCGAGACAGGACGCAGTTGGCAATTTGGGCAGTTCAAACGGGTATATCGAGGGAATTCCATGATTAGAAAAGTTTTGGTCGCGGTGATTATCGCGATAATTTTTTTATATTGGTACATGAGCCGCCCGCCGACGACTTTGACGCTGGGAATATTTGTAAATCATTGGGACGTGCCGCAAGGCGAGCCTTATGCGGTGGTTGATGAAATTATAAAAGATTTTGAGGCTGAAAATCCCGGTGTGAAGATTAAATACGTCAGCGGGATTAAAAAGGAAGATTACAGCGAATGGCTTGCCGAGCAATTTCTTAACGGCGCGGAACCGGACGTTTTCCTTATTTTGGCGGAGGATTTTAATTTATATGCGTCTATCGGTGCGCTCATGAAGTTAAACGGATTCATGGCGGACGACAAAAATTTTTTGGCGGAAGTTTATTATCCGGCGGCTTTTAACTTCGGCAAGTATGAAAAAATTTATTATGCGTTGCCCTGCGAGAGTACTTTAACATTTATGTTTGTGAATAAGAGTTTGCTTGAAAGAGAAGGCGTCGCGATTCCTAAAAATGATTGGACGTGGAAAGATTTTTTGGAGATTTGCAGGAAAGTTACTCGCGACACGGACGGCGACGGCGTGCCCGACCAATTCGGTTGCTACGATTATTCATGGAATCAGGCGGCGATTTCAAACGGCGTGAAATTTTTCCGAGACGACGGCAAGACTTCATACTTTGCGGATTCGCGCATGGAAGAGGCGGTTAAATTTGTAATGGAACTGCGCGGCGTCAACGGCGGCTTTGAAGTTTCGCCAAAAGATTTTGATATAGGGCGCGTGGCGTTCAGACCGTTTACCTTCGCCGAGTATCGGACTTACAAGCCTTATCCTTGGAGAATTAAAAAATATTCGTCGTTCGAGTGGGATTGTATAAAAATGCCCGCCGGCAATTCG
Organism: Selenomonadaceae bacterium; assembly: GCA_017554285.1. Classification (GTDB taxonomy): domain Bacteria; phylum Bacillota; class Negativicutes; order Selenomonadales; family Selenomonadaceae; genus Quinella. The sequence continues at coordinate 10,590 of JAFZIQ010000184.1, read as the reverse complement.
GGCGGGAATATTTCGGTTATGGATACATTGCTGGTCGGCATGAGCGAACGAACTCGCGATAAAGATTTGGCTTGGGCACTGCTTAAAAAAATTTGCTACGACAAAAAGATTCAGCAACTGATTCTTAAAAAATCTCAAGCCTTGCCCGTGCGTCGCGACGTGATAATTTCTGCCGAAGCCGAAGAAATTTTTTCATGGGAATCGAGCGAAACGCCCGCGATAACTCCCGCCGATATTTCGGACGCTATGGACGAAGCGATTATGCCTTTCAAGTTCAAGAATTATAATTCCGCAATGCTTTACGCCGATAATGAGATTAAAAAAATAATTGAAGGCGTCGTCCCTTTGAACAACGCCCTCAACAAATTGCAGAAAGAAATCAATGCGCTTTTGCAGTATTGAGTTCGACCAAATATCTTTTAACGGCGTCTTGCCACTCCGGAAGGCGATTAAAGCCCGCCTCGTCCAGAGATTTTTTACTCAAACGCGAATTAAACGGTCTCCGCGCAGGCGTAGGATATTCAAGCGTCGGAATGCCGTCGACTTCAACCTCAAGTCCGGCTTGCTTGAAAATTTCCCTTGCGAATTCAGCCCACGAACAAAAGCCCTCGTTGCTCGCGTGATAAGTGCCGTATTTCTCGGTCGCCGCCATGTCAGCCAAAAGTTTCGCCAAGTCAACCGTGTAAGTCGGACTGCCGATTTGGTCATTGACGACGTTAAGTTTATTTCTCGTCTCGGCAAGGCGGAGCATAGTTTTTATAAAATTATTTCCGTTAATGCCGAAGACCCAGCTTGTGCGAACGATAAAATGTTTTTCGAGAATCGCGGTTACGGCATCCTCTCCCAAAAGTTTACTGCGCCCGTAGACGTTGACGGGCTTTTTTTCGTCGTTAATTTCGTAAGGTGTATGACCGTCGCCGCCGAAGACGTAATCGGTACTGATATAAATCATTTTCGCGTCGACCTCGCGGCAAGCTTCGGCAACCCAACGAGTTCCGAAACCGTTTACCGTCAAAGCAAGTTCCTGTTCGCTCTCCGCCTTATCGACGGCAGTATAAGCCGCGCAGTGAATAACGGTATCGGGCTTTTTTTCGAGAATGAAATTTTTCGCGCCCGCCTCAGTTGTCAATTCCAATTCCTCAAGCGACGGGGCGATAAATTCTTTGCCGCGCTTTTTAAGTTCTTTGGCAAGGTCGAAACCGAGTTGTCCGAGAATGCCCGTGATTAAAATCATTGTATAAATTCCTCCTTTGATTCAAGCCCTATTCGACGTGTTGAAAATTTTACCTGCACTTGATATATTTTAGTCAACGACACGAAGGGAGCGATTTTTATGTTTATGACAAAGCCTATGGAGATTGAGGCGCGGAGTATGGAAATAATTTCGCCGTTTTTATCGGTATTCAATCTGAGCGACGACGAGAAAAAGATTTACTCGCGGATAATTCATGCGTCGGGCGATGTGGGTTACGCGCCGATAATAAAAATTCACCCTGAAGCGATTGAGACGATTAAGGCGGCATTTCTGCGCGGCGTGAATATTTTTACCGATGTGGAAATGGTAAGGCGCGGGATAAGCATTCGGACGTTCACGAAATTTGGCGGGGAAATTTTTTGCAAAGTTTCCGATGTCGACGTTCGGGAATTTGCAAAGCGCGAAGGCATTACCCGTTCAATGGCGGCGATGAGGATTTTCGGCAAACGTCTTAACGGTGAACTTGTGGCTATCGGAAATGCGCCGACTGCGTTATTTGAAGTGTTGCGGCTTGTTCGTGAAGAAAATATTCGACCTGCGGCGATAATCGGAGTGCCCGTCGGATTTGTGGGCGCGGCTGAGGCTAAGGCTCAACTTATCGCGCAGAATGAAATCCCCTACATAACGGTTGAGGGCACAAAGGGCGGCTCGTCGATAGCGGTTGCAACGGTTAATGCTATTCTTTACATGTTGGATAATTCGCGAGGGCTGAATGAAAAATAATTTTCCAAGATTGATAATCGCGGCGACGCAGAGCGGCTCCGGCAAGACGACGATAACTGCGGGATTGCTTGCGGCTTTAAAAAATCGCGGGCTTAGCGTTCAATCTTACAAAATCGGTCCGGATTACATTGACACGGGCTGGCACGAATTGGCGAGCGGCAAAATTTCCCATAACTTGGACAGTTGGCTTGTCGGCGAGGATAAGCTTAAAGAAATTTTTATCGAGACTGCAAGCCGCGCAGATATTTCGATTATCGAAGGCGTTATGGGACTTTATGACGGCGGTAAAGGCGGAATTTCTTCGACGGCTGAAATTTCTAAGCTGATAAATGCGCCCGTGATTTTGGTTATCGACGCAAAAAGTATGGGGACTTCGGCGGCGGCAGTCGCATTGGGATTCAGAGAGTTTGACAAGTCGGTTAAGCTTGTAGGCGTAATTTTAAATCGGATTGGTTCCGATTCGCATAAAAAAATGATAATCGACGCGCTGAATAAGCTTGGCATAAAATGTTTCGGCGCGATTAAACGCAATAACGAATTCATATTACCCGAACGACATTTGGGACTTGTGCCGACGACGGAAAATAAATCTGCTGACATAATAAAAAGAATCTGCGCGGCGGTCGAGGAGCAAATTGACGTTGACGCTTTGATTGAGCTTGCAAAAAATTCTTCGCCGCTTGAAATCCCTAATCCCTGTTCCCAGTTCCCTGTTCCCTCAATAAAAATCGCTGTAGCTCGCGACGAGGCGTTTAGCTTTTACTATAAAGAGAGCTTAAAAGTTTTGGAGAAACTCGGTGCGGAAATTATTTACTTCAGCCCGCTCAATGATAAAACTTTGCCCGAAAATATTTCTGGGTTGATAATCGGCGGCGGTTTCCCCGAAATGTTCGCGGCTAAACTTCAAGAAAATAAAAATCTCCGCGCAGATATTTTTAATGCGGCTGAAAACGGCTTGCCGATTTTTGCGGAATGCGGCGGCTTTATGTATCTTATGAAGACTTTGATTGATTTCGACGGCAAAAGCTTTGAAATGTGCGGCGTGATTGACGGCTCGGCGACCATGACGAATAAACTTCAAACTGTCGGCTACGTCGAGGCGGAAATTTTAAAGGATTGCGTTATCGGCAAGGCGGGCGATAAAATTCGGGCGCATGAATTCCATTTCTCAAAGGAGCTTGAGACTTCGGGCGATAGAATTTTCAAGTGCAAGCGTATGAGGACGGGCAATGAATATTTCGCGGGCATTGCCAAAAAAAATTTCGTCGCGTCTTATTTGCATATTCACTTCGCGGGTTGTCCGAATGCGGCTAAAAATTTTGTCGACGCTTGCAAAGATTTCGGAGGTGTTTTAAATGGCAAATGAAATTCTCAACGACAAATTGTTTTACCAATCCTATGAAATTATCGGAGGAGAAAAAATTATGTCACCTGCAGCAAATCTCGACCACAGCGGGATAATTATGCGTCTTGGAATGATTATTGGAACTCATTTGTCTAATACCAAGAGTGGCTACGTTTATCCTGATAATGTGGACGTTCACTTTTCTGACGGCAGTTTGTATAAACCGGATTTGGTTATCGTATTGAAATCGAATGAAAAAATTCTTGCCGGTCGTAAAAACATTTACGGTGCTCCGGATATGGTCGTCGAAGTTCTTTCGTATTCGACGCGCAAGAAAGATTTAACCGTTAAAAAGGACACTTACGAGGCGCAAGGCGTGCGAGAATATTGGATTATCGACCCGCGAGCAAAAAGTGTTTCGGTTTATCTGCTTCGCGACGGCAAATATTTTTTGGACGATACTTATATTCTTTTGAACGAGGAAGATTTGAAACTGCTTGACGACGAGGAGAAAGCCGACGTTAAATACGAAGTGCCCGTTTCGATTCTGGAAGGTTTAAGTATTCCGCTGGAATTTATTTTCAGTTGGGGCTATTAAAAAGTTTTTAGGCAGGAAAATTTAAGCGGCGACAGAATCAACAAGCGGTTAATGCATATGGAAGGAGAAAATTTTATGGACAATGTTATAAAAATCGGATTGCTGGGCGCGGGAACAATCGGCGGCAGTGTCATTGAAGTTTTAAAAAATAATCAAGACATAATTGCCAAACGCGCCAATACCGAGATTCAGATTAAAAATATTTTGGTTTTGCCGCATGAAATACCAAAACTTCAAGAGGCGGGATTACCTGCGACGAGCAATTACGATGAAATTTTGAACGACCCAGAAATTAAAATCGTCGTCGAGCTTATCGGCGGTATCAAGCCCGCTAAGGATTTCATTTTAAAGGCAATGGCGCACGGCAAAAACGTTGTAACTGCCAATAAAGATGTCGTTGCACAATTCGGCTATGAACTTTTCGACGCGGCAGAAAAATATCAAATCGATTTCTTATTTGAGGCGGCAGTCGGCGGCGCGATTCCCATTATCATGCCGCTCAAACGCTCCTTGACGGCGAATAAAATCACGGAAGTTTTGGGCATAGTCAACGGCACTACAAATTATATGCTTACAAAAATGAGTGACAGCGGCGCGGATTATGATACCGTTTTAAAAGAGGCGCAGGCTCACGGCTACGCTGAAGCAAATCCTGCCGCCGACGTTGAAGGTAAAGACGCCGCCCGCAAAATCGCTATCCTTGCGTCGATTGCGTTCAATTCCCGCGTTAAGTTTGAAGATGTCACTATGGAAGGCATTACCAAAATCACGCCCGAAGATATTTCATATGCCGCCGAGTTGGGCTACGTCGTAAAACTTTTGGCGGTCGCTCGCGATACCGAACTCGGAATTGATGTTAGAGTTAATCCCGTCTTCCTGTCGAAGGCGCATCCCCTTGCGGCAGTCAGCGGCGTCCTCAATGCAATTTTCGTTCGCGGCTATCCGATTGAAGAGGCAATGTTCTTCGGACCCGGCGCGGGCAAACCGACTGCCTCAGCCGTTGTCAGCGATATTATAGAAATTGCTCGCGGAATTCTGCGCGGCGCGACTGGCAGATTCGGTTGCACTTGTTATCATCAATTCCCGATTTGCCCCGTCGAAGAAACTGTTTCCTCTTACTATATCCGTTTGCTAGTTGACGATAAGCCCGGCGTTCTCGGCAAAATCGCTACGACTTTCGGCAACGTCGATGTCAGCTTAAAATCGGTCGTGCAGACGCGGACGGAGCTTGAAGATCATGTTGAGATTGTCGTTATAACTCACGAAGTCAAACATAAAAATATCGTGGAGGCGCAAGCGGCATTGAGTGCTTTATCGGTTGTCGATAAAATTTTCAATGTGATTCGCGTCGAGTGATTGCCATGAAGAAAAATATTCCCAATAACAGAAAATCACTCAAGGCTATTACTTTGAAAATGCGCAAAGATAATCCTTTGCCCGTTCCGGATTCCAAACCGCAAAATTCTTTCCGCGCAGTCGTTAAAGTTCCCGGCACTTCTGCCAACTGCGGCCCCGGATTTGATTGTTTGGGCTTGGCAACGACGATTTACAATTATCTTGATTTAACTTTGCTCCGTGCCAATAAAATTATCGTCGAGTCGAAGGGAACAGGCTATGAAAGTATTCCGCACGGCAGGAAAAATCTCGCGTGGCAAGCCGTAAGGAGACTTTTACAGACAGTCGGGCGCGAAGACGAATTCAAAGGCGCGATTATTCGCATGAAAAATAATGTGCCGATTTCTCGCGGACTCGGTTCAAGTTCAACGGCGATTGTTGCGGGTTTGACGGCGGCTAATGAAATTCTCGGTTCGCCACTCGATAAAAACGGGCTTTTGAAATTGGCAACGGAGATTGAAGGGCATCCCGATAACGTCGCGCCCGCAATTTTCGGCGGCTTTACGGTCAGCGTCATGGATAAGGGCGAAGTTCAAACTTTTTCCTTTCAGCCGCGCATAAAATTAAAATTGGTCGTGGCGGTTCCCGAATTTGAGTTATCGACGCGATTGGCGCGAAAAGTTTTGCCTAAAAATATTTCCATGAAGGACGCGATTTTTAATGTCAGTCGGGCGTCAATGTTAATCGCGGCATTGGTTGAGGGGCGCGAAGAATTTTTGCCGATAGCCTTTGACGATGCACTTCATCAGCCCTACAGAAAAAAATTGGTGCCCGGTATGAGCGAAGTTTTCACGGCGGCACGAAAAGCGGGAGCATTGGGCGCGGCAATATCGGGCGCAGGTTCGTGTTTGATAGCATTCACGACGGCGCAAAGTCAGCTTGAAAATAAAATCGCGTCGGCAATGGTTGAGACGTTCAAGATTTACAACGTACAATCGAGCGCATTAATTCTTGACGTTGACAAGCACGGCGCACAGATTATCGGACATTAACAATAAAAAAAATCCCTGCCGATTTTGACAGGGATAATTTTTTTGTCCGCGCAGAGTTTATTTAAGAGTCTTTCCGCTTATATAATGAGTGTCGCCGTTGATTTTGATGCCTTCACCATTACTGACGCCCGAAAAGACAACTTTGCCGCCGCCCTTAACGGAAAGTGTCAACGTGCCGCCGCTGAACACTGACTTTGTAAAAGGCGAAACTCCTTTGCTGAATTCTTTGCCGCGCTTGTCGAGAATCGTCAACATGTCGCCTTCGGAGTAATTGAAGATAGTATCTGTACCATCGCCCGCGTGGAAAATAAAGGTATCGTAGCCTTCGCCGCCATAAAGGACATCATTGCCTTTGCCGCCCCACAAGTTCGAGCCGCCTGTTCCTGCCGTCAATGTGTCATTGCCCTTGCTGCCGATTAGTGAATTATTTGTTTCGGTGCCCGCTGTCAATGAAAAGCCCTTCTTAAGCAAGCCCGCATTGACATTCTGATAGTCAATCAATTCCTCCGATTTTCCCGCGAAAGAACTCGTCAAGGAAGCTGTCTTGCCGCTGACAAGTAAGCCGTTCGCCGTGAAAGTCTTTTCTTCGCCATCGTTAAATGTAAATTCCGAGCCTTTGCCGCCCGCGATTGTAATTTTGTTACTGCCGACTTTAAGCTCCAAATCTTGCTTGTCCTTGCCGATAACTTTAACTTCCGAAATACTTGCGCCGCCCGTTAAGCTGATTATATCGCCGTCGCCGTAGTTTTGAATGAGCTTGTTGCCGCTCTTATTATCGTAAACGAAAATATCATTGCCGTCACCGCCGACCAACGTATCATTGCCCTTGCCGCCGTTAATCGTCGAGCCGCCCGAACCGGCTTTAATGTAATTTGCCTTTTTGTTACCGATAATCTCAACTTCATTTGCCGCAGAGCCTTCTATTGTTATCATCTTGGGATAATCCTTTGCTTTAAACGACGTTGTATCAGAGGCGAGACTTACCGATTTGCCGTTGCCGTCGAAAATGCCGATTTCCTCATAACGATTAACTGTTTTGTTCGTGAAAGTAATCTCTTTTCCAATGCCGTTTTCTATCGTCAAAGTGTTGGTATTTTTGCCATCACTGTAAGTCAACAGCACATTTTTGCCTTCAATTTCATAATCCCTGAAAGTAAGCCCGTCGGTAGAAATTTTATCTTTACCGTCCTTGCCTTTTTGGCTGTAGTCGGTGATTTTTCCGTTACTCTTGCCGCTGAAGACGAAGACATCATTACCCTTGCCGCCCGTAAGCTCGAATTCCTTTTCGCCGCTTATCAAAGTATCCTTGCCCGTGCCGCCAAGTAAAGAAATGCCTTCCGTGCCCGCGTCAATGATTATGCCCGTTGTAAGTTGTGATCCGTCAACCATATCGATTTCGTCAGCTGTGTATTTGCCCTCAAAAGTCGAAGAAAGTTTTATCATGTCTCCGCTGATTACGCCGCTCGTCGAATAACTGTTGCCCGAAATCGCCTCAATCGCTTTATTCTCCGAATCAACGACGTTAAATTTCATACCGGCGGCGGCATTTTTAAATGTAACGGAGCCGCTGTCAACGTTAAGCACAACATCATTGCCCTTGACATTGGCAGAAATTTGTTTGGAACCGGAGATTTTTATTGTATCGTTTTTGCTGACACCGGTAATAATATCTTTACCGTCGCCCGTGTTGTATACGAAAACATTTCCGCCGTTACCGCCGCCGAGCGTGATATTATCATTGCCCTTGCCGCCGATTACGCTGACTCCCGCGCCGCTGTTATTGATTCTGTCATTGCCCAAACCGCCGTCGATTAAAACGTTTGCACCGCTGTTATCGAGCTTGTCAACAGCCGCGCCCAATTCGATTACAAGAGCATTGCCCGCATTGGTTACGGTATCTTTACCTTCACTGCCGACGAATTTTGTATCTGTCGCGTAATCGCCTTCTGCAATGTCAAATTTGTATTCGCCTTCATTGGTCGCAACCGAAATGCCATCTTCAGAAAAATTATCCGCCGTGAACTGAATTATTGTTTTTTCTTCGTCTGCAAAGGTCGGCTTACTTTCTGCGCCGCTTAATTCAACTTTTACTGTGCCCTTGACGGATTCAGCGTATGAAATACTCTTTTTATCGCTCGAAAGTTTGTAACCTGCCGAAGTCGCGCCCGCTTGATAAGTCAATTTATCGTCGTCGATTATCCAATCATTTTTGGTCGCACTTTGTTTAACGTCTTCACCGAAAGCCAATTCGTAACCTTCGCCGCTGAGTTTTACTTCCGAGCCGCTCAATGCCGAGTCGTAAACCTTTACAATTTTATCTTCAAGCGCGAGTCCGAGAATATCCTTAACGCCTTCAACCGTTGCCAATACTTTGCCGCCGCTGCTATCAACGTGTTTGATTTTATTATCTTCAATCGAATAACCTTCCGTTGTCGAGGCGGTTTTATACGTCGCTGTCGTGCCGTCGAGCGTCCAACCTGCTTTCTTGGTCGTCGGCTCCGAAACGTCTGCGCCTAATTTTAACGTATAATTTTGATTGTCAACTTCAACGGGCTTTTTATTTAATGCACTCGCCGAAATCGTAATAACTTTATCTTCAACCGCAATGCCGTCCTTTGAACTTACGCCGCTGATTTTTACTTCCTCGCCCTTAATTTCCGAAACGTAACTTATATGATTGTCTTCGAGCAAATATCCCGCCGAACGTAAGCCGCTTGTGTAAGTCACCGTCGAAGTGCCTTTATCATATGACCAAGTCGCCGAAGTTGTCGCCGCTTTATTAACGTCATTGCCTAATTTCAACTCGTAACCGTCGCTGATTGTTATCGTCGAACTGCCCAATGCCGCATTACCAACCGTCACCGTCGTACCGTTAAGCGTAAGCCCGTCTGTACTTTTTACGCCGTTGACTGTGAAATTATCGTAATTATTAGTCGGTATGTAGGTGATTTTATTTGCAACGAGCGTATAACCTTCCGTTGTTGAAACTTTGCAACCGGCAATATTTCCGTTGAGTTCCCAACTTGCCGCCGAAGTCGTCGGAGCCTTAACATTACTGCCTAATTTCAACGTGTATCCTTCGCTGATTGTAACGGTTTCTGTGCCGAGTGATTCCGCGTTTATCGTAACTTCTTTATCGTTAATTGAAATGCCGTCCGTCGAAATGACGCCGTTAATAGTGAAAGTCTCTCTGTCGTTTGCCTCAATGTAACTGATTTCATTATTCTCAAGCACATAACCTGCAGTTGAGCCTGCGCCCGTGTAAGTCGCCGTTGTGCCGTGAGATTCCCAATTAGCCGCCGTATCCTTAGGAGCAGGAGCGTCGCCCAATTTTAATTCGTAACCTTCACTGACTGTAACAGCCTCCCTGCCCAGAGATGCGGCATTAACCGTAACAATTTTTCCTTCAACCGTTATTCCGTCTGTCGAAGTTACTCCGCTGATTCTGAATGCAGATGTGCCGTCGCTCGCCTCTTTATAAACGATTTGATTGTTTTCAAGCACATAACCAGCCGTCGTGCCAGAACTCATATAGGTCGCAATTCCGTCTTTGAATGACCAAGTCGGCTTTGTATCCTTCGGAGTTGTGACTTTGCCCAATTCCAATTCGTAACCTTCGCTGATTGTGACGTTTTCCTTATTCAAAGCCGTTTCATCGACCGTAACTTTTTTACCGTCAATCGAAAGTCCGCCTTTAGACACGACGCCTTTAACTTCTATTGTCTCTTTATTGCCGTCAGGGACATATTTGATTTGATTGTCTTCGAGAATGTAACCTGCCGTTGTTCCCGTGTTGGTATAAGTTGCAGTCGAGCCGCTGAATGTCCAACTGCCGTTTTGCTTTTCGGGCTTGGGAACGTCATCATCTAATGCCAATTCGTAACCTTCGCTGATTGTTACCGTTTTGGCACCGAGAGATTTTGCCGCAACCGTTATAATATTGTCGTTAAGCGTGAGTCCTTCGGCAGATTTGACGCCTTCAATGGTGACAGCCTCGCCGCCGCTAGCCGTTTTATAGACAATCTGCTTGTTGTCGAGAGTATAACCCGCGCTCGTTGATTCTTTTTTGTAAGTGGCAACGTTATTGTCGAATGTCCAACCAGCCGGCTTTATCTCCGATTTTTGAACGTCATCATCTAATGCCAATTCATAGTCGTTGCTGATTGTTACCGTTTTGGTACCGAGAGATTTTGCCGCAACCGTTACAACATTGCCATTAATCGTAAGTCCTTCGGCAGATTTGACGCCTTCAATGGTGACAGTCTCGCCGCCGCTTGCCTCT
>JAFZIQ010000183.1 GCA_017554285.1 Selenomonadaceae bacterium | reverse complement strand
CTTGACGTTTTTTATTTTACGTGCTGTGTTGTCGCCGACGAGAAGTTCACCGTCCACACAGATAAAAAGCGTGCTGGACTCGCGGATATTTTGCGCAACCTTCGGATAATCCCCGTCTGTCTTATCGCGCATGATTCGACCGGGCTTGATGGTTTCGCCAACTTTTAACTCCGATTTAAATTCTGCACAATTCATTTCGTCATCATCAATTCCAATATGGATAAAAATTTCAATACCGTAAGTAGGATTCTTAATCGATATGCCGTGTCCTATTGCGCCGCTTGCAAAGATAGGGTACGGACATTCTTTCAGCGGAATTAATTTCCCATCCAAAGGGCTGAATATCCTAATGTTCTTCGCCATATGGATTGTTGGATAAGATTTTATAGGAACTCTCTTCATTAACTGACATTTTCCCCACCCGATTGACAAAAACTTAACCTTTATTATCCCCCCAAAAAACGCCACTTTGTCAAGCTTTTTTAGAAATTTTCAATCTTTTGACAGCGTTTTCCGCCACATACTTTTTTCCATATTGCTGAATTTAACAAGCATTGTTATGTCTATCTGCAAACCGTCTGCTATGTCAAAGAGCGACGACACTGAAACATTATTGTTGTATTTGCCGAGCTCTATCTTGCTCAAACTGCTGACGCTCATATTTGCACGCTTCGCAAGTTCTTTTTGCGACATATCTCTCAACGTTCGATAATACGTAATCTTCGCGCCTATCATCTTTAATAAAAATTCTTTGCGCGGATCAAGTTGCTTTTTCACATTGGTTTTGGAGCCGTTAAATCTTCCGCCATCCGTAGTGTTGTATCCTTTAGAATGTTTACAATCCAATTTCTTGATGTAAAGTTGCTGGCTCTGCCGTGTCCAATATTGAGTTATAAGCGATTCATTCTTAGCACTGCAGGGCTTTTTTATCAACAAAACACGGTGTACAAACTTTTGACATTTGGAAAGATTAAAGATTTTCGCATCGGTCGAATATGGAAAATTCCCCGCGAAAGTCTGGATCGTTACCTCATTAAGCAAACCAGCATTTTAAACAAAAAATGAGCTTGGCTAATTTACGCCAAACCCGCTTTTTTATATATACCACAATTTGAATTCAGTAAAAAATTCATATCAAAAAATTATCCATAGCAAAAGTGACAGCTTTTTTCTCTTGACAAACAGTTAGACAAAGGAGGGTGCAACTTCTTAATGAAGTGCCCATTTTTCTAAATGAGCAAGTGAATCATTTTTCAAGCTGAAATTCGTCAGTTTGTCCGTTCCGTCCGTTAAAAAAATGACGTTATTATGATAAAGATTTCTCTGATGGATAAAATTTAGCAGATGATAAATCTTGAAAATGTGACACAAAACATAGATTGCTGATAAAACTTTTTAGTGAACCCACAAAAGGACTCATAAGACGAAAAAAGCCTCGACTGAAGTCGAGACTTTGTTAATTTCGATATATGGCGCGTCCGGCGTGACTCGAACACGCGACCCACGGCTTAGAAGTTCTCTCATGACGAATTTTTTACTTGCCATGCATTCCAAGAATCCCGTTATATCAACACTCCAAAGAATTCTTCCGTTACATTTTTTCCGGCAAAAACAAAGACTTTTTCTGTTGTGGACCCACAAAAGGACCCACTAAAATTTGGGCGATACAAACATTTCTCCATTCACGTGGAGCAAGTTCTGATTGAAAAGCCGCCTCAAATATCTTGTAAAGTTTTTCATATCGAAGTTGATTCTTGATGATATTCTTCAAGTCCTCAATTTGCAACGGAATAATCTTCATACCTTCTATAAAGTTGTTATCATTATTTGTATCGTAGTATCGCTGATTCTTACGTCCTCTGAAGTCGGAGACGACGTTGATGTTCAATTCGTTCGTGGCAAAGACACAATAAGAATTTAGATTGCGGGTACGGAGTATATGATTGCCGAGGTGTCTGGAAACAGGCTCCATTTCCATTCGCCGCTGATTTGTGCGGTCGCTGAGAGTTGCCTCCAATAAAAGCGAATGAGCAGGGTACACGGCAGATTTAGGATATTCGTAAACAATATCGGCTTCACCGCCCGCCGCATGAGTTTTGGGCAACAAATCCACATCAAGCGATAGTTTCATGTAGTCGAGAATTTTGCCTTGACGGTCGCTGATTTTATACCAGAGTATGCCGAGAACGTATTCAAAGATGGTCGGAATATCGGCGTTATCTGTCACCAGCTTTTGAATTTCGTCGTCGGCTCTGTCAGAAATAAGCGTCAGCAAATTTAAAATTTGTTCGTCGGTAAATTTGGAATCAATCAAATGATTCAGTCTGATGTAGCGTTGGCGATCCAAAATTTCTGAAGCGTCTTTCAAGGAATTTAAATTCAGTGCGAACTCTTGATTAATGCCGTCAAGGATAACATTTTCATTCGGACGAAGAAAAGCCGCAATGTCTTCCAATCGACAATTTTCTTGCAACAGCGCAGAGTTATCAAAAGCGATGTCCAATAATCTGTCACAAATCGGAGCGAAGTAATGACGCGGCACAATATCAAGCGATACCTTTTCATCGCTGAATAAAATGATGTCTGAGGTCTTCATGTACCTGCGATTGAGGTCGAAATAATCTTCAAGACTTCGCTTGGCTTTGATAACATGCATTGTAGCGAAAAACAACCGACGAAATTTTTCTTCGGTATCGGCGTCATCAAAGTTATTTGGTTGCAAACATTCCGAGGGGTTCCTTTTTATTTTGGCGAGGTCATTATTGCCGAAAATATAACGTTGCCAAAGCTTGCCTGTGTTTGTAAGGCGTTTAATGGCAGGAACAATTTCATCAACGGCGGAAGTTTCTTTTCCAAAATAAAATTTGTGTAAAGCCGTATAAATCGGGAAGTAAGCTTTATCATACTGCCGACTTTTTCTGTTTATGCCGACGGTGGCGATAACATCTGCCGTTACGATTGGAACTTTAAGAAAATATTTCAAAGCAATCTTGTAATTATCTCTTGCCATAAGACGCGCCAACATTATTTCGTCAATGGAGGTCGCGTTATTTCGCAGAGCCTTTATATTTTCTACGGTGTCCAATGTGCTTCGTCTGTCAATGCTCAACGGCAAAATATAAGTGAATTCTTCATGTGAAAGTCCGCCGAGTTTCGTGATTAGATAGATCGTGACGATAAAAGGGCGTACACGTTCTGTGTCAACTTTTACAGAGGTTTTCAATAACTGCTTGAGGTAAATGAAACTGTCAGCAGGAATTCCTAACGGATTATCAACAGAAAAATCGTTTCGTTCGCTGATGTTCAAAAGTTGTTTGCCGACTTCCGTAAGCCGACGATTATCATCAATTAAGCCAAGCGATACCAAGCCGGATGTTTTCTCGCGAGCATCTTTTGGTTTGTTATTGGCGTTGCCGTAAATGAATCCTACTTCGTGCAGAAAATCATAATAAGCCGTCTGAATTTCGTCGTTGCCGTTCCAGTTTTTGCCGACGTTTTCTTTCAGCAACCAAAAATCGCGCAACAGAGCAAGTTGCTGTTCAATCTTTTTGTTGAAATTTTTTGTGCGGAAACTGGTTGTACCCAAACTCCAATAAAAACTTTTGTATTGAAGATTCAAGTTGAATCACCACCCTTGCTCAAAATCGTAATTGATAACGAGAACTTCATCGCTCTCCGAAATTTTGTCCGTCTTATGATAGTTGGAATTGGCGTAGCTGTGTTTTAAATGTATAACTGTATAACGATTTGCGTTACTGTTGAGCCAATCCGTCAAGATAGTATTTCTTTTGCCTTTACTGCTGAGTACATTTGACAAGGCGAATCGTATCCCGCTCGCATGGACAGAATCCAAAAATTTCAGCAGGTCGCATTCGTCGCATTCAGTCCAGCCGTCATTTTCGTTATAAGCCGCGCACGTTATCAAATATGGCGGGTCTGCATAGACAAAATCAGTTTTGTTAAAAATCTCTACCTCAATTTGGCGGAAGTCACTACAGATGAATTTACAATTAGACGTATGAATTCGGTCGATAAAAGCGTCAAGTTTTGCGTGCATACGAGAATTAAAATCCCTTTTGCCGACAGGCAGGTTAAATTCTCCGGCAGAATTGAAACGAATTTGATTGTTGAAGGCATAGACAATCATAACGTACATCATAACGTAGTAGCGATAATCGACGACAGTACAATTATTGAAGTATTCGCGCAGACGATTGAAAGCTTCGCGATTGTAGTCACCGAGACCGACGCCACTGTCACAGCCGTAAAACTCATAACCATTGCGACTTACTAAAGAAAGCCCGTACTCCGAAATGATGTTGTAAATCCAATCGAAGACAGCTTCCTTTTCAAGATTTTGAAAAGTTTGGTAGAGGTATATCAAATGCTCGTCGCGGTCGATGAAAACTTTTTCTCTGCAGTCGACATTTATTCCGACGTTGCAACCGCCGCAAAAAAAATCAAAGAAGCGGTCAATCTCCTTTGGAAAAAGCGGAAGTATCTGAGGGAGCAACTTGAATTTGCCGCCCGTGTAGTTGAGTGGAGATTGAATCATATTTTTTTCCTCTGTCGAACTTTGCACAAGAAAAGCCGTTCCTCATTGCCGCGAATGTCGGACTTGCCGGCTGTGAACGGCTTGTACTTTGCTGAAAAAACTTCAACGTCGCCTTTGGCATTTAATATACGAAAAATATCTTCATCAGAAATACGAGCATTTGAGCGGGCGTCGCCTTTGTTCGCCATGTTGTTATAAGAAAATAGAATATACTTAGCGTTGCAATGTTGAATCAGTTCTTCAAAGGCGGCAGTGGCTTTGGACGTGCAGTAATCGCTTTTCAGATTGCTCCTGTCCATCTTGCGGGCAACTCCAGACACAGGCGGTTTCTGCCAACGAGCAACATTTTCCAACAGGTGGTAAGTGTCGGAATATTGGCGAGAATTATACGGAGGGTCAATGTAAATCAAGTCGGCTTTGATGTATTTGACCAGTTCATTGGCATCCTCATTGAAACATTGGTTTTGCTCGTTATTCTTTTCTGGAATATTCAACAGCGGTAAGGTTAGACGACGCTCAAAATTTGCTCCGTGTCTCCAAGCGTCATAGTGTCCGCATGTATTCGCGATTTTGTCCATCGCATAAATTAGGGTAGCAATAAGAACCGCCCGCTCTCGTTCGTTGATAATGCCAAGCTTATATTTCTCTTCAACATCTTCCCGAACGAAACCAATTTTAGTGCAGTCAGCCGTGCTGAAGTATGTGTCGGCAAAATTATCAGTCATATAGTTTGCAGACAGGTCGGTGATTTGATTGTACTTCGCGATTAAATTCTCCACCAGTGGAAGACGTACTTGCTCACGACCAAACCAAGCCAGATTGCAAAGATAATTGCTGTAGAGTAAGTCGTTCGTTATGATTATCTTGTCCGTAAACGCCGACGCAACCGCACCCGTTCCTGAAAAAATATCCGCAACCGTTTCAACTGCAGTGCAATTTTTATCTACAACATTTCGGAGAAATTTGAGGAGCTTAAACTTGTTTCCCAGATAGCGACGATTTTGGATATTTACTGTTCGCAACAATGATTCAAGCGGAGCGATATTCATTTCCGATGAAAATTTGAAGTCAAGTACAGCATCGACACGACATTGAAAGACTCGACAGATATTTTCAATGGTTTCCAGCGAAACGTATTCATTATGACGCAAACGAGAAATTATGTTGCCGGAGATATTTGCTTTCCGCATCAGAGCCGTACTTGTCATCTGTTGACTTTCCATAAGATGGAACAATTTGTCGTAAGCGACTGTCAACTTTTTCACCTTCCATCGCCGTAGTGCTATCATATTATCACGATAACGTTAAGGAATCAAGTTGCATTAATTACTACGAACTAAATGCCAAACCAAGCTCATTTTTTCATGCAAGACGACTCAAACAAAACAATTTTTCTTTCGAGCGATCTTTGATTTGGATTTTTCAATTTGGTTTTGAAGTCTTCAGGGCGTCGACAATAGCGCACTAAATTCTTTTTGGAAATAATTCTGCTATAGCTGACAGATTGAGCTAAATGTTTTTTCAAATCCTTTTGAGTGCTATGCTTCAGATTAAATTTGTCGCACAGATTTTTGCAATCCAAGACATACAACAATTCGTCTTCAAAGTTTTTGTTTTGAATTAGCAGGAAAATATTTCTGGGACAAATACTCCTAAGCATTTTTACGTTGTGGAGTAAAGTATCGAAGTTAGTTGTTTCTATACAATCGGTGTCTAAGACGCAATAGACTTTATCCATAATTTTTTTCAAAAGGTCATTTGAACCTGAAAGTTTTTCCTGCATTAAGTTGAATCTCCTAAAGAGACCCGTTTGGATAAAATCGTTTTGATTCAAGAAATCAAAAAAACGTTTTTCAATTTCTCCTTCGCCGATATATAAAATCTTAGTCATTGTTCCTTTCCTCGAAAAACTTGTCTAAGATGCTGTAGTCTGGCAAAACCCCGAAATAATCATTTTCGTAATGCATTCTGAGATTTCTTATATTTTTGCAGAGAACCTCAGAAGGATATACTACCTCGTTAAAACCTCTTTCATTGCGTTTGAACAATAGAAAAGAAGTTATCGGCGCATTCAAATCCAAAAGCTCTGCGTTGTGTGTCGTAAAAAAAACTTGGCTGTCGAAAGATTTTTTTGAGAAGGCTTGATATATAAGATAGGCTTCAAGTTCGGAGTGCATATGGGAGAGACGTTCGTCGATATAAAAGAAATAGCCTTTCCTCTTGCTTAATTCATCGAAGGCAAAGAGAAAGTCTATTGCCTCAAATGTTCCGTGAGAAAGCCTTTTCGCGCATTGGTTAAGATCACCATCGGGAACAGTTAAAACTTCGTTATTCTTGAAAGTAATCTGATATGACTTAGTCTTGGCAGATTCACCTTCTTCACCTTCTACAGTCAGGCGTTTCACACTTATAACGGAATTATCAATTTTGGGAAGCACATCGTTCAAAAGCTTAACATTCGTTTCGCCAAGATAGGTTGAAGAATTTAGCGGGAGCTCAGAGAAACTGAACCAGAACCCGATTTTCTTACGCAAGTCCTCCGTTTTTTTTGATAAAGCAAAAGCATATGATTTACAACCAATATTGAGCAAGTTTGTCACGGCGTCATAAGTTTCTATTATTTCGCCTTCTGTCAATTTTTTTCTCAAGGTCTGTATGCTGTAAGATTTGTAAATCTTTTGCCTGAGGATTTTCTCCGTATGCAAATTGTCATCGTGAAAACGTGCTTCTAACAAATAAGCCATATCATCAAGAACAAATTCTATCTCGAAACTTGAATCCTTAGACTTATCATATCGCGCTGAAGGTATATTAAAGGAACCCTCGCTTAAATCTTTGCCGTAAATGAAATTAAGAATCAGACAAAGTAATTTGCCGAAAGTCGTTTTGCCCGAAACATTTGCCCCCATAACTATGAGATTTTTCCTGACCTTTATTCTTGAGCCGGTGAACAGTCTGTCATTCTCGGAGAGATAATGATTGCTTTTGCGCTCGTATGTGAAGTCTACTTCAAAATTTTTGAACATGTAAAAATTGTCGCAAGCTACTCTCAAAATAATCATCGCGTTCACCTTCTTTCAGTCATTGTTTGTGGCATTTTATCACAAAAAAATTTTGGTGACTACCGATTCAAAATAAATTTATAGGTGCGTCATAAAATCTGTCTTGAGACTTGAATTTACGGAATCCTTACGATCTCATAAATCAGCAAATTTAGTCCGTTGTCTGTCCGTCCGTTGAAAAAATCTTTGCTTGTTAAGAATCGCCCCCATACTTATATTTAGCGGACAAAACGGACTGGCGGACGACCTTACAATCCAACAGTGAATCACTTTGTTTATGACCTTCCCTCAAAAGTGATTCACAATTCGGCAAAAAATAAAAGCGGACGGGCGATTAACCTGACCACTTAAAATCAATCAATTATTGAAAAATTCCCTGCAATGCTTCTACTGCTTGTCTTTGCATATCGGGTAAAACGTAGCTGTAGGTGTCCATCGTTACTTTGATTGAACTGTGTCCGAGACGTTCCTGAACAATTTTGGGATTGACGCCTTGTTGAAAAAGTAACGTCGCGTGAGTGTGTCGCAAGCCATGAAACGTGAAGTCCGAGTTGATGTTGCATTTCTTTAGCAACGGCTTGAAATATCTTCGACTAAAATTCGTAGGGCTTATCGGCTCGCCAAACGGACTGGTGAAAACGAGATTGTGTCCCGTGAACAAATTGCCTAAGTCATCCGAATAATTTTTCTGCCATTCTTTGTACGTTTTCAAATTTTCAACGTCTTCCGGCATGAGCAATACTCGTCTGATACTGTTCTTTGTCTTGGGAGCTTGGAAAACTGCGCCCTTACCTATGATATGAGCCAAAGAACGGCGAATAAACAAGCAAGATTTTTCAAAGTCAACATCTTCCCACTTGAGCCCGAATACTTCGCCTTGCCTCATGCCTGTGTGTACGGTTAAGGATATTATCTCCGGCATGACAACACTCATGAAAGCATGGTCGATTTTTTTAGCCGCTTCAATAAGTTGCGCAATTTCCGATTTCGACAATATAACTATTTCTTTTTTTGCCAACTTCGGAGCCTTCGTAAGGCGAACGACATTTGACGACACGAGTCTCGATTTCACGGCTTCATCAATGCACATGCTGAGATAACGTCGTGTTCCTCTGACTGTCGAAGTTGATAAACTTGTGCCGTCCGCTCGTCCTGATTCTAACAGGTGATTGAAATGTTTTTGTAAATCAGCCGCATTCAAATCGCCGAGCAAAACATTTTCATAACGTGGCAGAATATAAGCCTTCAAACAACTGGAATATTTTTCATAAGTTCGCGGTCTGACGTTCGGCTTGGCGTAGTTTTCCAGCCAATTCATAATCCAATTTCCAACAGTTAATTTTTCGTCATCGTTCGGTTTTTGATTCAGAGCTTCGATAAAATCCTTGCCCTTCTGCATTGCCTCACGCTTTGTCTTTGCGGCGAATTTTTTGCGACCGTGATTTCCTTCGGCGTCTGTGTAGCGGAGCTGGTAAATCCAAATTCCTCGTTTTACATCGTGGAAAAAACCGCCTTCACCGGAATTTCTTTTGCCCATAATTTTTTCCTCCTCTGATTAAAAATGGGCAGGAGCGCATATGCGCCCGCCCAAAACGGAAAGTTTGATGATTATTTTTCATCAAGAAAGCTCGCAGGAATCAGTATTCGACCCATAACGCGCCGATGAGGAATTTTGCCTTGTTGGACACCAGCATAAATCAAAGACTTGCTGACGCCGAGAATAGCGGCGACTTCTTTCACAGAGAAAAATTTTTTCGACATGCTCACTCCTCCTCAGGTGGCAACAAAAACTGCGGTTGCGAGAACGGTAGATTGTTGACAGCAGGCAAGTTCTGTTCCCACCATTGGCGGTAACGAACGGGCACGGCACTGTTAAGCGGCAGATTCATAATGTATTCAATAGGCTCAGTCACATAAGCAGACATCGCAAGCATGGGCACTATAAAGCATTCGTTAAGCCATAATTTCGCGGCATCTATGGTAGAAAATTCTTGCAGTAGGCACCATCTGAAGTGATTTATGAATTCAACAGCACCTTTCACCTCGTCATAAATTCCAACGTAGTCACGGTTAGCGATGGCGAAAAATCTGTTGGTACTTATTTGCGCAATAAAACCCGGAGTTTGATACGGCGTGCGGCATATATCATCAAATTTGGGCACAATAGGTTGAGTATACGGATTTTTTCTCCATGTATCCCTTGAATACTGGTTACAAGCATCAACATAAGCCTGTCCTACACTTGATACTTCGGCAACAGTAACGATGTTGGTGTTTTCTATGATCCAAGTCATGGGCTCGATATTTTGCAGTAGGGCAAATCCGCCGAGATGATTGACCCTAAAAATTCGCGTTGGTATTTGTTGTGTGAAATTTGGCTGAATGTTCATGAGATTTCCTCCTGATGTTCTTCCAGAAATTTTTCAACAGCGGTCATTTTGAGAACAAGGAACCACTTACGAGGCGGCTTCTTGGATTTTTTTAGGTACTCGCTACTGCCTTGACCTTCCGGCATTAATTTCCCGTCGGACAATCCGCGCTGCAGCAAGAGCTCCTTTATAGTCTTTGCCGTCGTAAGAAACTGTTCATTTTGGCGTTGATAAAATTTTTCTACGAGGTTATACACGTCATCGAAACGGAGCCACATCGTACCGGTTGAATCTTCACGGAAGCCGATGAAACTTGACGGGTCTGCGACGTATTCAGTCTCATTTGCCGCTATGTTATTGTATTTTCCCGTGCCAAGACTTTGCAAAAGTGCATGAAGGAAGCGAATTTCCGGCTTCATAGTTTTACCGTTCTTCAAATTTTGTCGCATAATATTTTCGACGGCATTCAATGCGTGTTCGCGGTACGTCGCCATCTCTTCTTCGGTCATGCCGCAATATTTGCCGAACTCTACAATCAAGTCAATCTCGACAGCCATTGCGGCAGCGGCGTCTATAAAACGCGGGACGGACAATTTTTCCCGGTAAAGTTCGCGATACTCAGCGAAATGCGACGCGCATATATCTACCGAGCAGAAGCCAAATTCCGTTAAAAATTGGACGAAAAGTGAGAAATAACTTTGCAAAAGGTAATGTCGTTCGTCCCAAAGGGTAATTTCTTTGAAATCAAACGTTCCTTCGATAATCGGCAAAACGATAAGCCTGTACAAGCTGGATTCACTAAGCCCTAACTCATCCTCGCCTGTCAATGCCACTACACATCGAACATCATCAACACGACCTTCAGATAAATCGCTGACATTCATTTTGCCCGAAAACATTCCGTCTCCGACAGCACGTATCGCGGTTTCGGCGTTTTCGCGAGCCTTAGTATTATCTGCACCAACCGTATTCGAGAAATCGTCGAGCAGGACAAGGCTGTCGCGCATTTTAGTGACAAATTCTTGCGTGTAAGCTTTGGTTGACGAAAGGCGAATACTAGCTTTTCTGCGATTCTTGGCGAAAATGTTCGCAAGGAGCGACACGACCGTCGTTTTGAACATATTCGTCTTGCCTTTGAGAAAAATGACACTTCTGAAGTCTACGCCAAATTTTCTAAGCCAAAATAGAGATAACGCAATGTGCGCGACAATCCATAAAATTTCAATAACGTCATTTTCATGACCAATATGACGGAAGTTGGAACCTTTGACAAAAATCTCGCGGCGATTAGAGTAAGCGATAATCGGAATTTCGATTTTCATACCTGCATAAAATTTGTCCTCACCTACATAAAATCTTGGCGGTACTCCTTCAAATTCGACCCAACCGCCAAGGTCAGAATGATATTCGACATCCGCTGTTTTTTCGTCGCGGTGATAAATTTTAGTCAAATACTCCTCTTTCGCGTCGAAATCACCGAGTGAAGTGTACGCCGCAGGAAGTTCCCGCCGAATTATCTCGAAGATTTTTTTAAAATCACTTGCCGGAACTTTGATTGTTTTTGAAACCGTCCCCTGATCGTCTGAGTAACTTACCTTGACATGAAGAATTTCTTTAATTTTTTTCCCTGACCAACGTCGCTCAATCTTGGTGATTTCAAGTGCGACACTGGAAATTTTTTTACCAGTGGTCTCGCCGTCTTTGGATTGGTAAAGCCCTTTTTCGGTGACGACAAAATTTTCGCCCGCGAGTGATATGTTTGACGTAACCGTAGCGGGAATATTTGCGACTGCCTCCCATGCGCCTGAATTTTGATTTAACCTCGCGTACGTTGGCGTTAAGTTTCCGAAGCACATTGCGCGTTCATCTTCTGTGAGAATATGCGGCGGGCTCGGATTCCACGGCGGCAAAACGTCGGGCAACGGTCTTTCGAGTAGTGTACCCTCTTGTTTTGTGAG
>JAFZIQ010000017.1 GCA_017554285.1 Selenomonadaceae bacterium | reverse complement strand
GGATAAAAGAATTGGACGAAAAGATTTTGGACGAAAAGATTTTGGACGCGAAGGAAATACAAACTCGGTTATCTGCTATTGCACGCCGTGAAGTTTTTGAGACAGTGACACTTCCGACTGGTGAGCAAGTGCAAAAGCAAACGTCGATTAAAGATTCAGTTCGTGCTTTGGAGTTACTGGCGAAAATCAACGGATTGTTCGTGAGCAAATCGGAACTTGAAATAAGCGGCGCAGTTCCTGTAGTGGTTGTCGATGATATTTGATTTTGCTGTATCGATTCTTCGGCATGTTCACTTCCGCATTTCACTTTGTGAAACGTCAAAATTCGGCGAGGGCAGTTTAAAATTTTGTGTTTATGTTCATAAAATGGAATAGGACAAGGATTATATGTTTATCTCGACAAGTCGCAACCACGCTAAACTTGATAAAGATGACATGTTGAGTACACAATCAATCCGCGCTATCGTGAAAGACGCACTGAAGAAAATAGGCATAAATGATTCACGACACACGGCACACAGTCTGCGCCACACAGCTTGCACATTGGCTTTAAAATCAGGCGAAGAATTAACAAACGTTCAGCAGATGATGAGACATGCCCGCCTTGATACCACGTTAATTTACAGTCACGCACTCGAACGCGAACAGAATAACGCTGAACTCGCTATCGGCAGAATGATATTCGGCGACAAATAAAAAGTTGCCGCCCGATGAGCGACTAACAAAAATATTTTCTCTCAAAAGCGCAACGGCATTTGATTTACCGTCCGTTGCGTTTTATAATTTACTAAACTAGCAGTTACTTTTTAAAGGAGTGGTTATAATGACCAATGAAGAATTCGCTAATAAAATTGTAGATATGCCCTTACCAGTTATTGCAACTGGATTGCTTAAGCTTGAAAGTGAACGTGGAAGCACATTAGGTAAGACGAGTAAAAATATTGAACCCTCCGACAATGAACGACGCGAGCAATTTGGCGCACGAGTAAGAATCATGCGGCAATTATTAGGATTAACTCAAACTGATTTAGCAAAAAAAATGGGTTTAACTTCGCCAGCTATAACTGCTTATGAAAAAGGAAAGCGTGACCCTAGCTTGAAAAATTTGCTCCAGTTATCAAAAATTTTTAATGTAACTTCGGACTGGTTAATAGGTAACGAGCAGTCGCTAATGTCACAATAATCGCATTAAGCCGCCATTATCGGCGGTTTTTTTATTGCCTTGACTGTTAAAAATGTTCGTGATAATATTTATAACTATAAGTTAGCTTTTATAACCGACTTAAGGAGTTGATACTATGGAGCTTGTTAATTCAGAAGTTGTGCGGCGTGAAATGTTGCGTCGTGCGCTGGGTGTCGGCGAGCTTGCGAATTTAGCTGGTGTACAACCTGCCGTTATATCGCGTATGGCTAAAGGCGATTACCGCGCCCGTCTTGGCACAGTAGGCAGAATAGCAAAAGCTTTGAAACTTGATAATCCATATGAGCTTTTGAAAAGAAGTGAACCGCTTGACTAATTCCGAAATGATTAATCGCCTTGCTAAATTCATTACTCTTGCCGACAATCCACCTAAAGAACTTATTGACAAAGTACAAAAACTTATTAACGAGCTTGGCTTAGAAGATTCAGAAGATTTTAAAGCGTTGTTGAGAACATTCATAAAGGAGAAATGAATATGAAGAGATTTAATTATCAGACGGAATTCAATCGCCATGCAAATATTGTGCGCTTTGGTAACGCCGATGATGTAAAAATCAATTACGGAGTATTTGTCGGCGACCCAAACGGCGATAACGACAAAAATTTTCTCGGCGAGGAATTTATTGATTCACCGAGCTTTACCACATGGCAGGACGCCCAAAACGCCAAAGATTTTGCCGAGTGTGTCTTATTGGTTGTAGACGAACACGCGAAAAAAAATAACGCTGTGTCGGAAGTAACAGGCGGCGAAATTTATCGGTGCGTCGAAGATTCGGTAAACAGCTTGCTTAAATACCGCAACCACAAAGATTTTAGTTCCATGCTTATTGCCGAGCTTACTTGCAACCTTAACGACATTCTAACCAAAAACAATTCGCGCTAATTAACCTGCGCGGTGTTTCGGAACAACAAAAGAAGTCGCCGATTAAATACCGACGACTTCAAATAATTTTTTCTTCCGATGAAACACTTAAGCGGCTTGCCTTTCCTTTTCAACGGCTTTATAATTCAAGTGTCTAAGTTGAAAATAATGCCGCTGAGTGGCAAAGACCGCCGCCCGTGTGCCGATACTTAATATCAGCTTTTCAATTATAGCACGAAACAAAGCGAAGGCAATACGGCGAGCGAAAAATTATTTGCGGCAGGAAGGAGGAACATAACATGAGACTTGAAACCGTCTGGATTCTTCGCCGCAAACTCAACAAAACTCAACGCCGTATCGATTCGTTCAAACACAATCAGAAAAGCTTATCCGTCGAAATGGATCTTTTCGCCGTTTTCGCTGATGACATGCCGACCACACAGGAAGAATCATTGGAATTGGATTGCCTATTGGCTCAACAATTAACAACTCAACTTGAAAAAGTTACGCCCGAATTAATCAACCAAATTTCCGAGCTGGATTCTCCAGAAGAATCAATGATTCTGTATGAACGTTACATTCTCTGCAAGCCAATGTTGGAAATTGCAAAGACAATGGGATATTCAAACGTCATCAAACTTTACGCATTACGCGAACAAGCACGAAACCATTACAACGACTTGAACGGATACCCGCATTACAAAGAACTGCGGGCAGAAAAAATCTTGTCGATGTAACCAAGCTCAACCGCAGGACTAGCCGCCACATGTACCAACGAGACACAGCAAGGCGGCAACCTGCGCGGGCACTTTGTGTAGCATTTGCCGCAAAAAAAATTAACCTACGAGGAGGCTAAAATTTATGGTTACTGATGATTGCCGTAACAAAATTAATAAGCTTAGCGGTGACGAACTCGCCGCTGTCGGAGCCTTGCGCCGTGTCGGAGATAAGACCGACGAATACGCTTGTCCGCTTTGCAACAATGGCGGAAATGGCAACAACAACGCTACTGGCATTAAACCTTACAACGCTGGCGACCATACAGGTTGGAAGTGCCACCGTTGCGGAGAAAAGTTTAATAATATCCGTATTCTCGCCGAGCATTACGGCTTGAATTCAAAATATGATTTCAAAGAAGTTTGCCAAAGAGCTTGTGACGACTTCGGAATTATTTTTGAAGAAGATTCGCCATTAAAGCCGACAGGCAAGAACAACAAACAAACCAAAATTAAAACTAACCAACAAGGAGATTATAACATGATTCAAGGTAAAAGCAAAGCCACTGCGCCGAATTCGGACGTAAAACTTATTTATTCTTCAGAAGCACAGAGCAATTCGGAACCGAACGACGCCACAACCAAAATTCGCAATTCGGAACTCGGCATTATCAATCAGCAACTCGCAACCGATGAGAACGCACTCAAGAATTTTGTCGAAACTCAAGGCGGAACTTGGCGCGGATTGCCTTTCGAACTTTTGAAAAAGAAAGGTTGCAGATTCATTAAAGACTGGATTCACCCTGCAGTTTTGGCTAAACGCCCTGACGCTCAAAAATTCGCTACACCCTCGCCACGTGTACTTGTGCCCGCCTCGACTAATTCAAATAACGCCAACTACCTTGCGCGGTTGACTGTACCTATTGAAAATTTCACCAAAGAACAACGCAAATATATTCGTGAGAAAGACCACGCGGGACAGAAAACTTTATTCAATATTGAAGTACTCAAAAACGCCAAAGAAGTTTTCGCCGTTGAAGGTTATATCGACGCTATGAGTATCGAGCTTGCAGGATTCAACGCTGTTGCCTTTGGAAGTGCAAGCGGTTATGAACTTTTAGTTAAAGCCGTCGCTACATTGGAGAAAAAACCGCGCATTATTATTCTGCTTGATTCTGATGAAACAGGCAGAGAACACGCCCCGAAACTCCAACGCGCACTAGCTAAAATCGGTTGCCATGCTGTAATTCAATTCTTATTCGAGACTGATTCCAAAATCGACGCGAATCAAATTCTGGTTGAAGACGGCGTTGATTATCTTATGAATGCACTTTTTGCCATTCAGCAAGAAGCACAAAAAGAATTCAAGGCTTTGGAAGAAAAAACCTGCGCGGACGACCAGAACGAAATTTTCTTCGACGGCGATTCTTTTCTTGAAGGACTTACTAAGGATTTAGACAACGCACGACGCCTTATTAAATTTCTGCCGAATAATTTTCGCTGGCTTACAGATGATGAACATTGGCTGACGTTTGAAAATGGTATTTGGAAACGGCGGAGCGATAAGCCCGCTTGCCTTTATCCGTATACAGCGCAATTCTCGGATAATATGGTTGAGTTTGCAAAAATCCTGCCTAAAGAATCAGACGAACAGAAAAAAGCTTACTCAATCGGATTCGCCTTTCGTGAAGCGGCAGTCGGTACAATTAACATGCTTAAGGCTTGCGAAGAAATTCTTATCACTGCCGAAGATTTGAACCGTCACAAAAATTTATTCTGCGTTCAAAACGGCGTTATCGACTTACAGACGGGAAAACTTTATCCTTTCGACGCGAAATATTTAATCACGAATCAAGCAGCTGTAGCATTTGAAGAAAAAGTTGACACGTACTTTATCAGAAATTTTCTCTCTCAAGTCCTGCCCGATGAGGAAACACTCCGTAGCGTCCTTCGTTATCTTAG
>JAFZIQ010000182.1 GCA_017554285.1 Selenomonadaceae bacterium | reverse complement strand
TGGCATTATCATAATTGTAAATTCTATCATCATCTGCGCCGCCGTTAATCGAAACATTATTAGCATAATTGGCAATGTCATCGTTCCCCGTGCCGCCGTTAATGGAAACTTTCGCGCCCGAATTGGAAATGTTATCGTTATCGTCGCCGCCGTCGACTGTGGAATAACTGCCGGTATTGTAAATGTCATCGTTCCCCGTGCCGCCATTGATTGTTACGTTTTCAGCGTATTCATTTCTAATGTTATCATTGCCGTCTCCACCGTCTATTGTTACGCCGGAACCGTGGTTTGAAATGGTATCGTCACCTTCGCCGCTGTCGATTTTCACGCCAGAGCCGTAATAGTTAGTAATTTCATCGTCACCCGCTCCGCCGTCGATTGTTACGCCGGAGCCGTAATTGGTTACGCGGTCAGCTCCTGCGCCGGCATCGATTGAAACGTTGGAGCCGTCATTATTGATTGTATCTTTGCCGCCGAGTGCTCGTATCGTCGCATCGCTAAAAGTATTGTTTAAGGTGTCATTGCCGTCGGTACCGGTAACGTTCAAAAGTTCCTTAACCGTAAAAATGTTGAGAGCCGACAAACTTGCCGCCCCCTGCAGAGTGATTGAGCATTCGTCTACCGTAACAACGACATCGCGCCCGCTCCTCTGCGTTGAATAACTATCCGCCTCAATTAAAAGCGTATTATTGGCTTTGAAACCTTTAATCAGATCGTTGCCGTCGCCGCTTGAATAAATGAACAAAACATTATCGTCACTGTTCTCGATAGTGTCGTCACCTTCACTGCCGTTAATCGAAACATTGGAGCCGCTGTTGTAAATTGTGTCGTTGCCCGCACCGCCGTAGATTGTGCTGTTTTCGCCGTAACTGTTAATGGTATCGTTGCCTGCGCCGCCGTCGATTGTGGCTTGTGATCCAAAGTTGTCAATGTAATCGTTCCCTGCGCAGCCGTCGATTATTACGCTGGAGATCCAATAGTTTTTAATTGAATCATTGCCGTCTCCTGCATTAATTGAGACAAACGAAGCGTTGTTAGTAATATCATCATTGCCGTTGCCTGCGTTTATAACAACGTCGTTACTTTCATTGTAAATGCTGTCGTTACCTTCGCCGCTGTTGATTGTCACGTTGGAAGCTCTGTTATCGACAGTATCGTCGCCGCCTTCGCCGTTGATAGAAGTAAATGCGCCGTTGTTGAAGATGTAATCGCCGCCGGCTTTCGCGCTTATCGTAGCCTTCTCTTCGTAATTGTAAATCGAATCATTATATGCGGTACCGCTTACGAGAGAATTTGGATAATAGTTGAAAATTTCTTCGCCGACAATCTCTTGACCCGAAATATTTAGCTCAGACAGATTAGCCGCGCCCAAAAGTTTTATTGAGCCTTCATCGACCGTTACGATAATATCCTCGCCTCTGACTTGCTTTGAGAAAGTACCCGTGCCGTCTCCAATTTGAAGTGTCGACGTTTCGTTAAAACCCTGAATGGTGTCGTCGCCGTCGCCGGCGGAGTATTGAAAAAGAACATTTTCGCCGTTATTGACAATGGTATCATCGCCTGCTCCGCTATTAATCGAAACGGCATTGCCGCTGTTAGAAATCTTGTCATCATCATCTCCGCCATTGATTAAAATATTTGCTCCGTTATTGTCAACAGAATCATTTCCGGAGCCGCAATCTATTGTGACATTTGAACTCCATAGGTTTTCAATGGTATCGTCGCCGTCTTCGCTGTTAATCCTGACATTTTCGCCTTCGTGATTATAGATAAAATCATTATCCGCACCCGTATTGATTATGACATTCTCGCCAAAGTTTTGAATTGAATCGTTACCTGTTCCGCTTGTAATGGTAGTATTTTTACCGTTGTTCCAAAGTGTATCGTCACCTTCGCCGCCATTGATTGTGACATTCGAGCCGGTGTTGCTAATTTCATCGTTACCTGCGCCACCTTCAATTGAAACCGAACTGTACGCATTATGAATTTTATCATCACCTTCACCACCGTCGATTGTAACGTTATCAGGTGAAGTCAGAGTTTCATATTGTTGAGTTTCTTCGTTCCAAAATAATCGAGCAATATTGTTTTCAATTAAATCGTTACCTGTTCCGCCCTTGATTGTAACATTAGGGCAACTGTTATAAGCACTGTCATTACCTGCACCCAAATCGATTATGACGTTCGAGCCGTCATTGAAAATGGCATCATTACCTTCACCGCCGATAAGTGTTGAATAAGATCCGTCGTTGCTAATTGTGTCCGCACCGTCACCCGCGTTAATTGAAGTGTTTAAAAGAGGATTGGAACTATAAGACATGTTGAAAATATAATCGTCGCCGTCCATAGCGTCAACCGTTGCGCCTTCAAGACTGTTACTAATGGTGTCATTACCGCTTGTGCCTGTAATAATCATAGAAATTTCCTCTCCTTCAATGTTTACTATCGATAGCGAAGCCGCGCCTTTGAGTGTGATGTAACCGTCGCCGACAGAGACAATAACATCGTCGCCACTGATTTGTGTTGAGTAAGCATCCGTAGCTTCTTTGACGATTTGAAGAGTATCGTCAGAACCGAAGCCTTTGATCGTATCGTTGCCGTCACCGGAATGATATTTTATAAAATGTTTTCCGGAAACTTCTTCATAGTGGTTGCTTATGTCAATTTCATCGTTACCCGCGCCTGCGTCGATTGTAACCGAGTCTCCCCAACTTGCAATCGTATCATTAGCCGCGCCAGAGTTAATTATGACATTTTCTCCTGTGTTGACTATATAATCGATACCGTCACCGGAATTTATCGTGACATCATTGCTGCGACCGTTAGTAATGGTGTCATTTCCGTTTCCTGTGTCGATTTTTGTTTCACGGCTGTTTTGATTAACAATATGATTGTTGCCGTTCCCGCCGCTTATCGTGACGTTTGAAGCGTATTCGTTCCAAACAGAATCATCGCCGCTCGTTCCGTTGATAATTGTGTCTGAATTGCTGTTGTTAATTGTTGCCATAAAAATCCGCTCCTTCCCTTTCCTTAAAAATAAACCGCATATTTTTTTCCATTATAGCCCATTCAATCAAATTATAAAATGGCGATAAGAAATTTTTAACGAGATTTTAATCATGGCAAAAAAAACGCCGAGTATTTCACCTCAACGCTTTATTTTTTATTTAACGCAGATGAACCCTGCAAACGATTCGACATGTGAGACTTCTGCGCGGGAATATCGGTTACTCAAAAATTCTTTCAAGCTCGCAAACGTTTCATAAGGCGGAGAAAAAAATCCGTTCGGCTCGCAAAAATTCTTGACGAAAAAATCTGTTCGACAATTTTCGCCCTTAATGTACATGCAACCGCAAAAAATTCCGCCGCGTTTCAAAACCCGTCGAGTTTCAGACCAAGCCGCAATTTTATCGCCGAAAACGTGAAAGCCGTTAATCGACAAAACCAAGTCGAAGAAATTATCTGCGAACGGCAAGTTGCCCACGTCGCCTAGAATAAATTTTACACCGCGCAGATTCATTTGCTCGGCTCGCAACTTAGCCGCGTCAAGCATTTTATCGGAACAATCGACGCAGAAAATTTCCGCTCCGTCAAGATTTTTACAGACAGGCAACGATAAAACACCCGTGCCGACCGGGACTTCCAAAAGTCGTCCGCTGAAATTTTCGGGTATACCTGCAAAGGCTTGAGTTAAAAATTTTTGATAAGCCTGTTCATCAAGCCCCCAAAAAAATTTCAATAACAATCGCGCAGGCAAATCCGCCCTTGTCATCATTCTGTCGAAAAATTTCGAGTGACAGCCGACGAATTGATAAGCATCAAAAATTTCCCGCATGACTTTAAGGAATCGTCGTTAAGAGAGCGTCGCAACTCCCGTAAATTTTCCACTCGCCCGAATTCGCCGTAAGCAAGAATGAATCGCCCTTCCGATAAAAAAATTCCTCGTCGCCGCAAACAATTTTTCCTTCACCATCGAGAATCAACACGTTCAAAAAAGTTTTCTCGTCAACAAAACCGCAAGCCTCCGATAAAATTTTCCCGTCGAGATTGAGCTTGTCGACTGCAAAATAATCACACGCGGCAAGATGAGGATAACCGTTATTATATTCAATCGTAGGATTTAAATTTGTCACGTCGAGAGCCTTGTCAATGTGGAGCGGGCGATTTCTGCCGTAGTCGTAAACGCGGTAGGTTACATTTGAATTCTGTTGAATCTCGGCAAGTAAAATGCCTTTTCCGATAGCGTGAATCGTTCCCGCAGGAATAAAAATCACGTCACCTTTTTTGGCGGGCACAACGTTAAGCACTTCGATTAAAGAATTATTTTTAATGCGGGCAATGAATTCTTCCTTAGAAATTTTCTTCTTGAAACCGCAAAGGAGCTTAGAATTTTCTTTGGCGTCGAGAATATACCACACTTCACTTTTGCCGAATTGCCCTTCGTGAATCAGCGCGTAATCGTCGGTCGGGTGAACTTGCACGGAGAGATTTTCTCTTGCGTCGATAAATTTTACAAGAATGGGAAAATCTTTAAAGCGTCGGCAATTCGTGCCCAAAATGTCTTTGCCGTTAGTGTTTATGTATTCGGCAAGAATAGTGCCGCCTTCAATCGTCGATAAGCCGTCGGGGTGAGTCGATAACGTCCAAGCTTCCGCGCAGATTTTATCGTCACTCTCAATGCCGTATTCTTCAATAAGCCGTTGCCCGCCCCAAAGATAGTTTTTACAAGCAGGTTTTAACTTCAAAATCGCCATAAAAAAATTTTCCCCCTAAATACTTGCGAAGTTCGGAAGGAAAATAACACGTCTGAAAAAATTTTGCAAGCACGATTCAACTTGCGAAATATTTCTTGGTCAAAGCGAGTTGAGAAAATATTTCTGCTACCTCCGGGAAATCGTGAGCAATTCTGCCCGCGCAGTCCCGACAAAATTTTTCTTCAGCAGATTTGTTATCGCGGAAAAGTTGCTTATGCCCCCAAATGTGAGTAAAAGTTTTTTGCTCGCCGCCGAAAAGCTCCGTCAAATGCGACAAGCTTTTAATCTCGACGTTGCAAAGTTCGGCGCACATCGCCATCCATCTTTGTTCGACGAAAACCATATACGGCAATAAATCCCAGCCTTTTTGTTCGGGAAGAGGATTCGCCGCCTTCATGAATTCAAATGCAAATTCAACGTAACGTCGGACAAAATTTTTATCGCCGAAATAAACCAATGCCGCATTGCACGGATTAACCGACCAATCCAAATCGGCGGGCAACGAGAAATTTTTAAAGCGGAAATAATTTTCATCGGGATAACAAAGCAAGTCGCAACTCTCGCGGTGAATCACGGCAAGTTTTGAATCTAATTGCTCGAAGTTCAGCGGTTGCCAAACGATAAAATCCAAATCAATCATCACGCACGGCAACGGCTGTTTAGACAGTGCATGAAGTTTCGCGCCCGCCCAGAAAATATTTTCGTCAATGCCGAGCGAATCCATTTCATCAAGCGAAGTGTCCGCGCCGTCCCATAAATTTAGCAGACCAGCATTCGCAAGATAATTTTTCCCCGTCGTGTCGGTATATAAGAAAATTTTGCCGTTATGCTTTTGCCACTCAAGAACGGAAAGTATCAGCGTAAAAATTTCAAAGTCGACAAGCGCGAAGTCCAATTTATTCTTAGTCCGCAAAGTATGAAAGGCTCTCATTATTTATTTACCCCAATACGCATACCGCTAATAATTTTCTCGCAGTTAATGGAGCTTTTAGTTTCTTCTGATTTTTCTTTAGATGTCGCGTTTTCTTCGTAAGCCGTGATGATTTCCAAGCCGTAGCCGCAACCGAAACCCGAACTTGCCGACGTAATTTTTTCTTCGCGCAGATTAATTTCAATCGTAATTATGCCCAACGTCTTTGTCGAGAAGTACAGTTTTAGAATCGTCAACTTGCCGTTGCGATAAGTGAAGTCCGCAAAAATTTGGAGCTTGCGTTCGTTAATGTAAAGTGCTTCGGCATCATGCGGCAGAATTTTGATAGAAAAATCCTTATCGCCCGCAAAATCTTTAAGAATGGAAATATATTCAAAGTTCCAATGCGGATTGAATGTGAACTGCGCGGCTTCGTATTCATAATCTTTATTTTCAAGCAGAGTTTCACCGACTGCCGCACCTTTAATATCTTCCGTACGCAGTTTGAAATTTTCGGGAGACTCAAAGGCTTTGCGACCGCGCAGAATGTGGAAAATTTCCTTAAGCGAAACATTTTGCGTTAAAGCTTTTTTGGAGCCGTCAAGGATTTTAATATTCTTCGACTTGGAGGCTTGCAGATTAATCGCGTGGCGCAGATAAACTTGCAAATTCTCAAGGACGATTTCGCTTGCGTCAAGGTCAATGTCAAATTCTTCATCGAAGTCGATAACGGCATTTTCGCAACCTACATAAGTCACGCCGCGCCGATTGAGCGGGATTCTGAATTCGCCGCCGTAAAGATAAATCAGCTGTGCTTCGTTTTTCAGAGCTTTGACGAGTTCTCCTTGAGTTTCGACAAAATCAATTTTCCTGTCATCGCCGGGCAATTTCTTCATGAAGAGTTCCCGACGTTGTTTCTTGGCAACTATTAAAGAAATTTCCTCAAGCTCGTCCGCCGATAAAGTTTCAATCGGCAAATCAAAAAGCTTGCAGATTAAAAGCTTAAATTCGGAGTCGTTTAATTCGTTGTTGATAGCCGCCGCGACTTTTCGCGCCTCGCTTGCATAAAAATTTTCGGCAAACCATTCTTGCAAATTCCGTTGCCTTGCAAAGTTCAAAAGTTCGTCGAGCGAAAAATTATCTGCCAACTCCTGCTTTGAATAAAATTTGAAAAGTGATTTAGATTCTTCCATTAAGATTCCTCCAAAAAAATGGGGAACTTTTTTAATCCCCAGTCCCC
>JAFZIQ010000181.1 GCA_017554285.1 Selenomonadaceae bacterium | reverse complement strand
AGGGCAATGATAAAAAAATTATTATAAGTATTGTATACGTCATTGCTAAAAAATTCCTTGACATTTTATAACTAATGATTTAATATGAAGCTGATATTTAAAGTTATCGTTGCATGTCGACACAAAAAAATTTTTTACAGGTGATTAAAATGACGAATAAAGAAAAGCAAGATTTAGAAGCTCTTAATGAGGAATGGAAAAAAGTTTGGATTCAAGTGGAAAAAGAAGTTAAGGCAATGAAAAATTCTAACCCTCAACTAGAAGAGATATTTTCAACCAAAGACCTTTATACAATGTATTGCTTAAAGCGTGGTTATTACTCAGGCATTTCAGAAGCTCAAGGTATGTTAGAGAAATTTTTAGACGAAAACAAATAAAAAGGAGGAAGGATTTATGTCGTTAGTAGGGGGATTCATGCTTTTGGGAATAGCAATTGTTGTATGTTTGTTGTTTCCACCATTGATAATAATTGTTGGACCGATTGTTTACACGGTATTGTTTACTCATTGAATGTATAATCAAAAATACAAAAAATTTATCCCCCGCGCAGATTTACGCAGGGGATTTTTTTATAATACTTTATAAGTCAAAGTCGTGTTGCCGATTAAAATTTTGTCGCCGTCATTGAGTTCGCAACTGCTAATCGGCTTTTTATTAACCAATGTGCCGTTGAGACTGCCCGCGTCGTAAATAATATGCCTGTGCCTTTCGTAGGAAATATAAGCGTGAATTCTGGACGCGCTGGCGTCGTCCAAAACGAAATCATTTGTCTCCTTGCGACCGAGATAAAGTTGTCTTTCGCCGCAGACAACCTCCGCCGATTTGAAATCGGTAATGACGGCAAGATTGTATTCGACTTTGCGCGTCGGCGAAGATCGCATGGTTTTAATAATCTGTGTCTTATCGGCGATTATGGTATTGTCATTATCGTTGGAGTTGAAATCTTCAATCAGAGTATGCGACAGCACGTTGTTTTCCAAATCGATTGTATCGGTCTCGGATTCGACGGGGCTGACGTATTCGGACTTAATGACGATTTCGCTTTCATCGGTCGACATTTTTTTTATCTTTATGGAGAGTTCGCCGTCCATGAAACAATTTTCGCGAATGACTTTACGCTCAACCGCCTCATGCAGTGCCTTTATCAGACGTGCCGCGCTGAGTCTGTGACAATCTTCCTCGCAAAGGTAAATCGTATATGAATTCGGGACGAGCTTATCTTTAGTCTTTTGCTTAACGACTTCGCGCTCAAGTGCCCTTATCAATTCGTCCGGTTCGACTTCATTACGTCGCTGAAAAAAATTCGCCAGCTGTCCGCTTATCAGGCTTGTAAGATTCAAGTTAGCCGCCTCCTTTAAGGTTTCTTTCATATTATAGCACACAGGCAAAAAAAATGCTCCCCGATAAAAAATATCGGACAGCACTTTTTTATGTCAAGAAAATTTTTTAAACCAGTTCAATCAAAACCATAGGCGCGGCATCTCCGCGACGCGGCGAGAGTTTCATAATTCTGGTATAACCGCCCGAACGTTCGGTATATTTGGCGGGGATTTCCTCGAAGACTTTATGAACAACGTCGACATCTGCGACGAGATTTATAGCTTGACGACGTGCGCTGAGGTCGCCGCGTTTGGCGAGCGTGATAACTTTTTCTGCGAACTTGCGAAGTTCCTTAGCGCGTGCTTCTGTCGTCTCAATGCGTTCGTATTTGAAGAATGCACTGAGTAAACTTTTGAACATTGCCTTACGTGCGCCGGAATTTCTGCCGAGTTTTCTGTAGCTCATCAAATTTCCTCCTTCCTGCCAAGATTATTCACTAACGAATGTATTAGTCTCAACTACCGGATTTGTATCTTGTTTGAACTCAACGCCCAGAGCCTTCATCGTATTTTTAATTTCTTCAAACGATTTGCGCCCCAAATTGCGTACCTTCATCATTTCTTCTTCAGTCTTATCGGCGAGGTCGGCTACAATGTGGATGCCGGCTCTCTTAAGACAATTTGTTGAGCGAACCGATA
Organism: Selenomonadaceae bacterium; assembly: GCA_017554285.1. Classification (GTDB taxonomy): domain Bacteria; phylum Bacillota; class Negativicutes; order Selenomonadales; family Selenomonadaceae; genus Quinella. The sequence continues at coordinate 7,619 of JAFZIQ010000181.1, read as the reverse complement.
ATTCGAGTTCCTCAATCGGCTTGGCAAGATTTTTATCGACAGTAACAGTCGAATCGTCGACAGGCTCTTTAACGGTATCTTCGGGTTCTTCCTTTGTATCCTTATCAATCGCGACATCGTCCATATTCTGGAAAAGTTTCATATGCGCGATAAGAATTGCCGACGCCTTAGAAACTGCCTCTTCGGGTCTGAGAGTGCCGTCCGTCCAGACTTCGAGTATTAATTTATCGAAGTCCATTTCGTTGCCGACGCGGGTATCTTGCACTTCGTAATTGACGCGCAGGACGGGCGAGAAAATCGAATCAATCGGGATTGTACCGATAATATCATCGGGAGTTTTATTTTTCTCTGCTTGATCGTAACCGCGCCCCGTGCGAGCCGTCATTTCGATTTTAAGTTTAGCCGTTTCATTGAGCCAAGCGATATGCAAATCGGGATTGAGAATCTCGATAATGGGATCGCAATCAATATCGGCTGCAGTTACTTCGCGGCGTCCGCCTTCGTGGAAACCGTCCTTAATTTCTTCGGGAACGTCAACGTCAATGCGGAGACTGTAAGTTTTGGGCGGCGTCGTGCTGACTTGCGCGAAACCTTGATATGGTTGAGCAGGTTCCTCGTCGATTTTCAAGCAAAGCTGTTTAATGTTGAGGACGATATTTGTAACGTCTTCGCGAACGCCGGGGATTGTCGAAAATTCATGAAGAACGCCGTCAATCCTAATCGACGTAACCGCCGCGCCTTCCAATGAGGAAAGTAACATGCGGCGAAGACTGTTACCGAGCGTTATGCCGTAACCGCGTCCGAGCGGCTCGCAAATAAATTTCCCGTAATTTCCGTCGTCGCTGACTTCTACCAGTTCAATCTTCGGCGGCTTTTGATTTTCATTCTTGTCATTATCATTCATGCAGAAATCCGCTCCTTTCACAGAAAATCTGTTGGGATTTTCGGATTATCTGGAGTACAACTCGATAATGGACTGTTCGTTGACGGGAATATCGCTGAGGTCTTCGCGAGTCGGAAAACGAGTTACCGTGCCTTTAAGATTCGCTTGATTTGAATCAATCCATGCGGGCGCACTCAAAGCGTTATTGACTTCCTTAATTGCCTTGAAAACTTCTTTACCCTGACTTTTTTCGCAGACTTCGACAACGTCGCCGACTTTGACGAGTGCGGAAGGAATATCTACGCGCTTGCCATTAACGGTAATATGTCCGTGACGAACAAATTGGCGAGCTTGACGACGAGTATTTGAGAAACCCATACGGAAGACTACATTATCAAGACGACGTTCAAGGAGAACCAAAAGGTTTTCGCCGGTGACGCCGGGCATTTTCTTAGCCTTTTCGTAGTAATTTCTGAACTGGCGTTCAAGGACACCATAGATAAATTTAGCTTTTTGTTTTTCCTTAAGTTGAAGCCCGTACTCGCTGACTTTGCGATTAGCGCGTTGTTGCTGATGTTTTTTCTCGTTGACTTTGCGCGAACGACCGATAACCGCCTGTTCAATTCCGAGTGCGCGGCAGCGTTTTAAAGCGGGAGTTCTATCGATTGCCATATTTGCACCTCCAAATTAAACTCTTCTGCGTTTGGGCGGACGACAGCCGTTATGGGGAATGGGTGTTACGTCTTTAATCATGTTGACTTCAAGCCCCGTAGCTTGGAGCGAACGGATAGCCGCCTCACGACCTGCGCCGGGTCCTTTAACGTAAACTTCGATTTGCTTCAAACCGTGTTCCATAGCCGCCTTAGCAGCAGTCTCAGCCGCCATTTGTGCGGCGAAAGGCGTCGATTTACGCGAGCCTCTGAAACCGAGTCCGCCGGCTGATGCCCATGAAATTGCGTTGCCGCTTTTATCGGTGAGTGTGACAATCGTATTGTTAAACGTGGAGCTGATATGCGCCACGCCGTATTCTATATTCTTACGAACTTTTTTCTTGGCGCGAACTGTTCTTTTTGTTGCCACCTTGTCTTGACCTCCTTACAGATTAGTCTTTCTTCTTACCCTGAACGAGTTTCTTGGGACCTTTGCGAGTCCTTGCGTTGTTTTTGGTATTCTGTCCACGAACAGGGAGACCGAGACGGTGACGGCGTCCGCGATAACAGCCAATATCAATGAGTCGCTTGATGTCCATCTGAACGTCGCGGCGAAGGTCGCCCTCCACTACGAAGTTATGATCGATAGCATCACGAAGTTTGACAACCTCGTCATCCGTGAGATCTTTGGTACGAGTATCGGGATTAACGCCCGTCATCGCAAGGATTTTCTGCGAAGTGGGAAGCCCGATTCCGAAAATGTAAGTCAATGCGTATTCGATTCTCTTGTCACGTGGCAAATCTACACCGGCTATACGTGCCATAAAGTTTTCACCTCCTTAACCTTGACGTTGTTTGTGCTTGGGATTTTCGCAAATAATCATAACGCGACCTTTGCGCTTGATGACTTTGCATTTATCGCACATTTTTTTTACTGACGGTCTGACTTTCATAGTATCCGCCTCCTCAATATTGCGGTAATGTATCACGTTTTTTAATTGATGTCCAGTAATTTTTTGTCGCAAAAAAAAATTTCTCGACTTCGGAGCCGAATTTTTGGAATTCGCGACTTCGACGCCGAAAAATTTCTTTTACTTAAAACGGTAGGTAATGCGTCCGCGAGTCAGGTCGTAGGGCGTCAATTCGATCGTCACCTTATCGCCCGGTAAGATTCGGATAAAGTTCATGCGAATTTTTCCGGAAACGTGAGCCAAGACTTTGTGCCCGTTTTCCAACTCGACTTGGAACATTGCGTTCGGCAGGGCCTCCAATACTTTCCCTTCGACTTCGATTACGTCTTGCTTCGACATTTCATGCACCCCGATTCTCCAAGATGCTTATTATTTCTAACGTAACTTTCTCTATCGGCTGCCGTCCATCTATCTCATTGTATATCCCAACCGCTTTGTAATATTCTATCAATGGGCGCGTGCTCGCTTCATATACTCGTAAACGTTTGCCCAGCGTCTCTGCCGTGTCATCCGCCCGCTGGTATAAATCGCAGCCGCAAGCATCGCAAATACCCTCAACTTTCGGGGCATTGAACTTTATGTGATACGTCGCTCCACAGCCCTTGCAGATTCGTCGCCCGATTGCCCTCTCTATTAATTCCTCCATTGGTACATTCACATTCAATACACTACTCAACTGCTTACCTAAATCCGCTAATATCAACTTCAACGATTCCGCTTGAGCTACTGTACGCGGAAATCCATCCAAGATAAATCCTTTAGCACAGTCCACACCACTTAATCGCTCTCGGACTATTCCAACTGTCACTTCGTCCGGTACCAATTTCCCACTCTCCATGCATGCCTTCGCCTGCTTGCCTAACTCGGTACCCGCCGATACCGCCAAACGAAACATCTCGCCCGTAGATATTTGCGGTATCCCATACCTCGTCGCCAACTTCGCCGCCTGTGTACCTTTGCCAGCACCGGGAGGACCCATTATCAGTAGTTGCATTTCTTTTTCCTTTCTCAGCTTTTAGTCACTTCATGAAGCCTTCATAGTGCCGCATTACTACCATCGCTTCAATCTGCTTCATCGTGTGCAATGCTACACTTACCACTATCAATAAAGCCGTTCCACCAAAATACACCCCTTGTATATGCGTCGCTCCGCCTATCAAATTCGGTAAGACCGCTATAAACGCTAAATATACCGAACCCGCACTTACCAACCGAGTCAATACTTTATCCACATATTCAGCCGTCGGCTGCCCGGGTCTTATCCCAGGTATGAACGCTCCATACTTCTTTAAATTGTCCGCCATGTCCACTATTTTGACCGTAACCGCTGTATAAAAATATGTGAAAAAAATTATAAGCAATACATATAACAAAGTCTGCAAAGGAGTCCCCCATTGTAAATGAGCCGCCAACTTCTGTATCTCTGCATTCTCTATAAACTGTACAACAGTTATAGGAAACATTAGCACACTCGAAGCAAAGATTATAGGTATTACCCCCGCCGGATTAACTTTCAACGGTAACCAACTCTGATGTCCGCCATATGCCCGCGCTCCAACAACTCGCTTGGCATATGTTATAGGTATCCGCCGCAAAGCCGCCTCTACATAGATCACAAATACGATCATAGCTATCGCTATCACACCAAATAATACTACGCTGAAATAATTGATAGTCCCAGCTTGTACATATTGATATATAGTCGCGAGGTTCTTAGGCAATGCCGCAACTATCCCAGCAAAAATTATAAGAGATATGCCATTGCCAACTCCCAGAGCCGTGATCTGCTCGCCGATCCACATTAATAAAGTCGTCCCTGCCGTCAAGGTTATCGCTATTATCAAAATGTTGACCGGGCTTGGATTAATTACAGCCGCTTTTAACCCTATTGACATTCCTACCGCTTGTAAAAATGCCAATATTACAGTCAATTTCCGTGTTACCCGCGTAGTCTTCTTGTGCCCCTCAGCACCTTCTTTACTCCATTGCTCCAAGGTCGGCAAAACCACCGTTAATAACTGCATGATGATTGCCGCATTAATATAAGGTGTGATACTCATTGCAAAGATACTAAACTTGCTGAACGCGCCGCCACTGAATAAATCCAACAGCCCAAATAAACTGCCGTTGTTAAACAACTGCTCTATTGCACTCGGATCTACACCGGGTACCGGTATGTGCGTCCCCAGCCGGAACACAGCAAACATTATCAAAGTAAAGATTATCCGATGCCGCAACTCAGCTATCTTAAAGATATTCGACAGAGCCGACAGCACGTTATATCACCTCTGCGACCCCACCAGCCGCCTCTATCTTAGCCTTTGCCGTCTTAGTGAACCCTTGAGCCCGAACAGTCAATTTCTTAGTCAATTCGCCGTCGCCCAATATCCTCACTCCGTCAAGCACATTCTTGAGAATCCCAACTTCAACCAAAGCTACCGCGTCGACCGTCATGTCATCATCAAAGACATTCAAGGTCGATACATTAACCTCTGCATATTCCTTGCGCCAAATATTTTTAAAGCCGCGTTTGGGAAGACGACGATAAATAGGCATTTGTCCGCCTTCAAAGCCCGGACGAACACCGCCGCCACTGCGAGCTTTTTGTCCTTTGTGACCGCGTCCCGAAGTTTTGCCGCAACCGCTGCCCGTGCCGCGTCCTACGCGAACTTTATCTTTGCGGGCTCCGTCTGCAGGTTTAAGTTCATGCAATTTCATTTCCAAACCCCCTTCCGATTATTTATCGAGTGCAACCTTGCCTTCGTCCGCTACTTCTTCGACTTTCACGAGATGTTCTACCTTGTGAATTTGTCCGCGAATAGTCGGATCATCGGGCAATATCGAAAAGGAATTTAACTTGCGCAAGCCCAGCGAACGGACTGTTTTGCGTTGAGTTTCCGGACGACCAATCAGACTTCGCACCAATGTTATTTTCAAAGCCATTTGTCAGCCCTCCTTATTTAAAAAGCTCCGCAACAGTTTTGCCGCGCAATTCCGCAACTACTTCCGCACGCTTTAACATTTTCAATCCTTCAAGCGTCGCCCGAACCATGTTATTCGGATTAGACGAGCCTAAAGATTTAGTCAAGATGTCGTGAACACCCGCAAGTTCCAAAACCGCACGTGCCGGCCCGCCCGCAATAACGCCCGTACCTTTGGAAGCAGGACGCAACAGGACTCTGCCCGCGCCGAAGACGCCGACCACGCCATGAGGTATCGAACGATCTTTAAGCGCAACTTCGATTAAATTTTTCTTCGCATCGTCAACGCCTTTGCGAATCGCTTCGGGAACTTCAGCGGCTTTACCGAGTCCGACGCCGACTTTACCGTTTTTGTTGCCGACGACGACCAACGCGCTGAATGAAAATCTGCGACCGCCTTTAACGACCTTTGCGACACGATTTATAAATACAACCTTCTCCTCGAATTCGGGAGTTTCAGTTTCATTTCGGGGCATTAGTTCGACCTCCTTCGTTTAGAATTTCAAGCCGCCTTCGCGAGCCGCCTGAGCCAATGCCGCAATTCTACCGTGATAAATATATCCGCCTCTATCGAAAACGACTTCGCTGATACCTTTTTCAAGAGCCTTTTTGGCAATCGCCGTGCCGACTGCTTTAGCCGCCGCAATATTGCCGCCCGTGCCGTTAAAATCTTTATCGAGCGAGCTTGCCGCCGCGAGTGTCATACCCTTTTCGTCGTCGATAACTTGCGCATAAATGTGTTTGAGACTGCGAAATACATTCAAGCGCGGACGTTCTGCCGTGCCCGCAACGCGATTGCGAACGCGCAGATGTCTCTTTTGGCGAGTTTTATTTTTATCTGCCTTCAGAAGCACTTAGACTTCCTCCTTCGCCGTGAAATTCTTAAAAAATTTTTAGTCGCGAATACCGGGATTCTCCGCGATAATTTCAATTTCGTTGCCTTCCGGGTCGACGACGACAGCCTCATAATAGCCGTCACCGGTCGTTCGTGCGCCGCTGACTACGATAACGCCATCCGCGTCGAACTTTTTCATCATATCATCAACGTCCTTACGGTCGCCGACATTAACAGCAATGTGATGATAGCCCGTGCGATAACGAACTTTTTGAGCGTCATTGGAGCTGTTACGAGTCATAATTTCGAGACGCGAGCCGTCGTCAAAACGCAGAAAGTAATTGCTGAAGTCATTGCGGAAATTGGTGTACTTGGAACCTGCCGTCGCGTTGAAGTATTTAACGAAGAAATCTTTCTCCGCCTCCAAATCATTAACATACATAGCAACGTGATCTATTTTCATTTTAGTCAGCCTCCATATCAGAAATTACTTCTTACCTTTCGCGCCGGCTTTGCCTTCCTTGCGACGAATGTGTTCGCCCGCGTACTTAATGCCTTTGCCTTTGTAAGGTTCAGGCTCGCGCCAACCGCGAATGTTAGCGGCAACCGCGCCGACTAATTCTTTATCGATACCGTGAACCGTGATGGTGGTAGCGTTCGGAGCCTCAAGAGTAATGCCGGCAGGGGGTTCGATGATGACGGGGTGAGAATAGCCGAGCGAAAGATTTAAATTTTTGCCCTGCTTGGCTGCACGATAGCCGACGCCTGCGATTTCAAGGTTTTTGGTAAAGCCCTGAGTAACGCCGATGACCATATTGTTAATCAATGTGCGGCTGAGTCCGTGCAGACTTCTATGCGTTTTATCGTCCGAGGGGCGTGCCACCGTCAAGACGCCGTCCTCAATGCTTATTTTCATTTCCGTAGAGATCTTGCGGGACAATTCGCCCTTAGGACCTTTAACATGCACCAAATTATCTTCGCCGACAGTTACGGTGACGCCGGCAGGAATATGTATCGGTGCTCTTCCAATTCGTGACATGTTGGCACCTCCAAAAATTTTTTACCAAACGTAAGCGATAACTTCGCCGCCGAGTCCTGCTTTACGAGCTTGTTTATCACTCATAATGCCCTGCGAGGTGGAGATAATCGCGATACCGAGACCGCCGAGAACTCTCGGCAGGTCTTTTTTTTTGGAATAGTGACGCAAGCCGGGTCTGGAGATGCGCTTGATGCCGGTGATAACTCTTTGGCGGTCGGAACCGTATTTGAGTTTGACGGTCAAGATGCCTTGCTTGTTGT
>JAFZIQ010000016.1 GCA_017554285.1 Selenomonadaceae bacterium | reverse complement strand
GTTCGCGCCATGATTAACGAACGCGGCGACAATCTTAAAAAAGCCGGGCCGAGCGTTCCTGTCGAAGTTTTGGGCTTAAATGATGTTCCTGCCGCCGGTGATATTCTTGCCGCGCTTGATGAGAAATTGGCTAAGTCAATCGCCGAACACAGAATCGAACGCCAGCGCAACGACTTAATTAAGTCCAAGAAAGTTTCGCTTGATGACTTGTTCAATCAGATTCAAGCCGGCTCGCTGAAAGATTTAAATATCGTCGTCAAAGCGGACGTTCAAGGCTCGGTCGAGGCGTTGTCAAGTTCGTTACTTTCGCTTAATAAAAATGACGAAGTCCGCGTTAATATCGTTCATTCGGGCGTCGGCGCAGTTACGGAAAATGACGTTATGTTGGCGTCGTCGTCCAACGCGCTGATTATCGGCTTTAATGTGCGTCCTGATAATAACGCTCGCAAATCGGCTACTACGGAAAATATCGACATTAGGACTTACCGCGTTATTTACGATGCAATTCACGACGTGCAGGACGCTATGAGCGGTTTACTTGCGCCTAAGTTTAAGGAAGTTATTCAAGGGCGCGTCGAAATTCGCAAAGTTATGAAGTTCTCCAAAGCTCTTGTGGCTGGCTCCTACGTCTTGGAAGGCAAGATTTTAAACAACAGCAAGATTCGGATTCTGCGCGACAACATTGAAGTTTTCGACGGCGAAATTGATTCTCTGCGCCGCTTTAAAGACGAAGTTAAAGAAGTTTCCGCAGGTTACGAGTGCGGTATCTCCATTGTCGACTATCGCGACTTCAAGGAAGGCGACATTATCGAGGCTTATAAAATGGAAGAGATTGAGACTTCGATTGAAGATGTTAATAGGGTATAGGGTTTAGTGTTTAGGATTTAGGGACTATAAAAAAACAAGTCCCTAGTCCCTTGTCCCTAAACAAGGGAGTGAAAACTTTTGGCTACGTTTATAATCGGCTTGGTGATTCTAATCGTCGGAGCGGCGATTTACGGCTCCTTCTGTGAAAGAGTAATGAAGCCGAATTCTTCAGCACAAACGCCAGCAATTAAGCAACGCGACGGCGTAGATTTCGTGCCGATGAACAAATGGAAAAATTGTCTGATTGAGCTTTTGAATATCGCGGGAACAGGTCCGGTACTCGGTCCGATTCAAGGTATTTTGTTCGGTCCGATAGCCTTTATCACGATTCCAATCGGTTGCGTTATCGGCGGCGCGTTCCATGATTATATGAGCGGTATGATTTCTCTTCGCAATAACGGCGAACAAATGCCCACGCTCGTCAAAAGATTTCTCGGCGGCGGAACTTATGCCGTTTACAATATTTTTATCTGCTTTTTAATGCTTTTGGTCGGTACAGTTTTCATCTACACGCCCGGCGATTTGTTTGTCGCGCAGATTATCGGCGAAGACGCTTCAACGCTCAATTCTACGGTCGTTATGGTTTACGCGGCAATTTTCATTTACTATCTGATTGCTACGCTTTTGCCGATTGATAAAATTATCGGGCACATTTATCCGATTTTCGGCGCGATACTTTTGCTCAGTGCAGTCGGAATATTCTTCGGGCTTTTTATTAACGGCTATCCTTTAAAAGAAGTCTGGGAAGTCGGAATTGCCAACGTTCACCCTTACGGCGAACACTTTATCCCGATATTTTTTATAACGGTGGCTTGCGGTATAACTTCGGGCTTTCACTCGACGCAGGCAACGTTGATTGCCCGTACCGTCACCAATGAAAAGCACGGTCGCCTTGTTTATTACAATACGATGATTGCGGAAGGTTTTATCGCGATGAGTTGGGCGGGCGCGGCTATGGGCGCAGTCGGCAGCGGGATTGCAACCGAAGAAAATCTTGCCAAATCGGCGGCGGTTGTTGTCGGTATTATCGCTAAGGACATGCTCGGCAGTATCGGCGGCATGGTTGCGATTTTGGGCGTTATAGTTTTGGCGATAACGTCGGGCGATACCGCTTTAAGGTCGTTGCGTCTCATGCTCGGCGACGCGCTCCACATTGACCAACACAAAAAAATTAATGCCTTTACGTTGGCATTCATGTTATTTGCGGTTGTGGGTGTCGTGCTTTACTATGCCAAAATCGATAAGAGCGGCTTCGCTTTGCTGTGGAGATATTTCTCTTGGGCTAACGAGACTATCGCGGTATTTGCCTTCGCCATGATTGCCGTTTACATGCTCAAAAACAATATGCCTTACCTTATGGCGATTATTCCCGGTACTTTTTATGCTTACATAGTCTCGACGTACATTTTACACGCTAAAATCGGCTTCGGCTTTGATTATACAATCAGCTACATTTTGGCGGCAGTCTGCGCGGGACTTTACGCATTTTCCATTATCAAATTCGGTAAATCTCTAACCTCAAAGCGAAATTTGAATTAGATTGTCCCGTTGCAAAAAATTAATCTGTTCTTCAAGATGAGGAACAGATTTTTTTATGGTGTTTTCCCTTAAGTTACATTTCACTTGATTATTCCAGGTTCAAATATTTATCAAGCCACGCGGCAACACATTCGCCGATAACTCGTTTGCCGTCGGCATCGGGGTGCAAACCGTCTACCGCTAATTCGGCTATCAAATTACCCGCGCTGTCAGTCAATTTTTCGTTCACGTCGATATAATATTCCTGTGAGCGAATCCATTTGCAAATAAATTTCTGATGTTCCTGCCAATCGGCGGGCGGCATTTCAACAAAATTAATCCTCCGAATCTGCGCGGGATTTAAAGGCGTCGGCGTCAAAAATACCGGCTTAATCCCGTTGCGCTCGCACTTATTTTTAATCGCCTGCAAATTTTCTACCGACTCCCAGCCCAAAATATTTGCGCGATAATCATTGACGCCCGCCATTATGAATAAAACTTCGGGGCGAAAGGGCAATACGTCATTATCAAATCGCTCCAAAATTTCCGCTGTCGTATCGCCGCTCCTGCCCAAATTTTTAACGGGAATCGCGCAGTAAGTCTCCCAGTTATAAAGAACCGTCGAAGGCGGAACCGAAATTGAGCCGCCGCCGTGAGTTATGCTGTCGCCCAACGCGCAGAATCTGATCTGTTGCTTGACTTCAAAGCTGTTTGACTCGTTTTTATCAGACCAATTTGTCAGCGGTTGCCCGTCACTTGTAAGAGCGCGCACTCTCCAAAAATATTCGCCCTCGTCCAAAACAGGCGTCTTATCATAAAAATCAAAGTTATCATCATGCGGATTTGAATCCGTAAAATATCGGCGGATAATCTTGCCGTCCTTCAAAAGTTCGATTTCATAATTGTCCGCGCCGTTCGTCGGTATCCACGAATACACGGGGTAAATCGGCGGATAAGCCATTTTGTCAAATTCTGTCGTCGTTCGGAGGCTTGTAGGATTGGTGTCGATTTCGCGAATGGGAATTTTATTTTCAAGCGTCGTGCCTTCCAATGACAGCGCATTAACTTGGAATTTTGCGCCGACATCATTAACTGAAATTTCAATGCCGTTGGTATAGGCGAAGAAAGTCGCGCCTTCGATTAGGACTTCATATTTGACGGCGTTCGGAACAATATCCCAGTAAAGCCGCAAAATATTTTCCGTGCGTTGAGCAATCGCCCCATTTTCCGAAATCGGATTTTCTGTACCGTCGTCGAAGTTATGAACTTCGTTAATAGTGGCGGCTTGCGCATTTTTATTTTGCGTCAGATGATTGCGCGGCGAGTGATAATCGCTGCTTTTATTTTTATCGGCAGAATTTTCGTCAAGCATAATGATTACAAGATTTGAAAAACACAGCGCGACGGCTAAGACAATCGGCAAAACTTTCAGCATTGCAATTCCTCCCAGCGCAAATAAAGTTCGTCAATTTCTGCAAGTTTCGCGACGTGCGCCGCCGCCAATTCCCTTAACTTATCGGGAGCGGTTGCGCCGTTTATCTCGTGCTCTATCATTTTTAATTCCATTTCCGCCATTTTTATTTGTGCCTCGACTTTTTCAATCGCCTGTTTGTTGACAGCTTTCAGCTTTGAGCTTTGAGCTTTCAGTTTTACGGTTGCTTGCGCAGATTTTTCCGCCTTTTCAATTACGCATTGCGCATTTCGCATTCCTAATTCTATTGTCCGCGTCGTCACTTTGTCAAGTAAATATCGGTCATGTGTGACTATCAGGATTGTTCCGTCAAAGTTTTGTAACGCCGTTTCGATTGCCTCCCGCGCAGGCAAATCCAAATGATTCGTCGGCTCGTCGAGGATTAGGAAGTTCGCGCCCGTCAAGATTAATTTTGTCAAGGCTACGCGAGTTTTTTCGCCGCCCGATAAATCGGCTATCGGCTTTTCAACGACCTGCGCGAATAAATTCAATCTTGCCAACTCCGACCTTGCCTGTCCCTCCGTCAAGCCGAATTCATAATTCAATTCCTCAAGCGGCGTCCGATTCTCGTTAAGTTCTTCATGCCCTTGCGATAAGTAGCCGATTTTAACGCGGTTGCCGATTTTAATTTCTCCGCCGTCTGATTTTAATTCGCCGACAATAATTTTCAGCAAAGTTGATTTACCGACGCCGTTCCGACCGATAAGCCCGACCTTTTCGCCCTTGAAAATCTCCGCGCTGAAATTTTTTATAACGGTCTTGAAAGAAATATTTTCCAGAATCAAAACGCGATTGGCAGATTCGGCGGCGTCTCCAAGTTTGATTGCGGCAGTTTCATCGGAAGGAGGCTTTTCTAAGCGTTCAATTCTGTCCAACATATTTTGACGACTTCGCGCCCTTTTGGCTGTCGACGCACGAACTTTATTCCGTTTGACGAAATCCTCAAGCTTGGCGATTTCAGCCTGTTGCTTCTCGTAAGCCTTAAGCTCCGATTCGCGCCGCTCACGTTTAAGCCGAACAAATTTTTCATAGTTGCCGGGATAAAGCGTGGCGCGACAATTTTCCATATCCAAAATTTTTTCAACGCAATTCTGCAGAAAATGCCTGTCATGCGTCACCGCTATTACCGTGCCGCGATAATTTTTAACGAAGTCCTCCAAAAATTCTATCGAGTAAATATCAAGATGATTCGTCGGCTCGTCTAATATTAAAATGCGCGGCTCATTTATTAAAGCCTTTGCCAATGAAATCTTAGCCGATTCGCCGCCGCTGAAGTTGTTCGGATTTTTTTCAAGCTCCGCCTCTGTAAATCCAAGCCCGAATAAAATTTTCCGTGCCATAAACTTTTCCGCGTCTTCAACAGTCAACAATTCATCAAGGAGTGTCGCCGCCGTAAAATGCGGAGTCTGTTCTACAAAGCCAATATCTTCTGCGCGAAGTCCGCCAATTGTGCCCTCGTCAAAATTTTCCGCGCCCGTCATAATTTTTAAGAGCGTCGATTTACCCGCGCCGTTCTTGCCGACTATGCCGAGCTTTTCGCCCTCAACGATTTTAAAGCTCACGTCTTGGAAGATTAATCGTTCACCGTAATATTTCTTAACATTTTCAAGTTGAATCATTTGCCCGCCTCTGAAATTTTTCTGTCATTTTACGCTAAAAATTTTTCAATGGCAAGTTCAATCCGTTTGGCGTTTGTAATATAATTCTATCGAAAACTTTTAAGGAGGAATTTTTATGGCGATTAAATTTCCGTTGAAAATGCGCGGCGTCGACGTTCGCAACCTTGAGGACTTGAGAAAAAATTTTGAGCTGAACGCGGCGATTGAGTATTTCAAGAACGGCAAATTGATTCAATGGCTTAAGGCTCGCTATCATGATAAAGAAGTCGATAAAATTTCTGCTCTCGATGAAAACGCGCCCGACTTTCACGAAAAACTCTGCGCGGCTCTTGGAGTTACTTTTGATAATAAACTTTTCCGCAATGACGACGGTATTATTTATGAAATGTTTCAGTGGGACGAAGACGACAATATAATTTCTCCGCCAAGCACTTCAACCGCCACTGTCATCACCGCGAACGAAAAAGAATATACGCCTGTTAATCAGTCTGAACCAACCGTAAGCGACGAAATGCGGGAAATGTTCGAGACTATTTTTGGCAAGCGCGAAATTTGGGAAGTAATCAACCGCGACGGCAAAATTGTTATCAACTCGAAATCTGACGGCGGCAAAGATAATGACACGTCGCAGAAAGGCAAAGTCAGTTTGATTCGCGAAGATTACATCCCAAAAACTTTGACGCCCGTTCAAAAGAAAATGTTCCTTAAAATGGTTTGCGACAACAAATATACCGAAGACGATTTGATTTTTATTCGCGTCGTCGACGATTTTTCTTCGGGCTTTGCGTTTACGAAAGATTCTTTTTGCTATGGCGGCGACTTGCTTAAAAATTTCGAGGGAGAAGGAATTATTTTATATCGCGAAATTAATTCTGTGGAATTCAGCCGCTCGAAAGAAAAAGTATCCGGTGGCTTGACAATAAATGATGACTTAGAATTTAATTGTTTTGACATGGAGTGTCATTATCAAACAAAAATCTTTAACGCTTCTCTTCTCTGGCAGATGGGAACATTTTTAGATTTCGTTAAGGGTTAAGGAGGAATTTTTATGGCAATCAAGTTTCCGTTAAAAATGCGTGGAGTCGACGTTCGCAACCTTGAAGATTTGAAGAAAAATTTTGAGCTTGACGCGGCGATTGAGTATTTCAAAGACGGCAGGTTGATTCGTTGGTTGGAAAGTCGCTATTATGAGGAAGAGGCAGATAAAATTGCCGAGCTAAATGAAAACGCGCCCGATTTACGCGAAAACCTTTGCGCGATATTCGGCGTTGAGTTTAATGAAAAATTCAGCTCGTTGCGTCTTGCCGAAAAGAAAAATATTCTTCGCGAGCTGACTGACGACGGAACAATCCTAGACAACGTTGCGATTACTGCACTCAATCAAGAAGATTTGGCGGAGTTGCTCGATGCGGGTACTTCGACGATTTATCTTTGCGGCGAAAAATTTTCAATCCCCTTGCGCGTCGGCAATAAAAAATATATCGGCGTCCTCGACCCGCCGTTGATTAAAATTCGTGCCACGTCTCAAGCCGAGCTTGACGATAAAAATATCAGCTTTGAAAATGTTATTTTGCCGTTTGAAAATCCGCCCGTTGCTGAAGAAAAAGTTTATCAGCCGATTGCTGACAGCTCTCGCAAAACTTCAATGCCCGTTTCAAGTTACAGATTCAAAAGTTCAGGCGGATTCGGCTATGGCTTGCATAATATCAATAACTACGGACTTTCCTTTGTCGACGAATTGCACAAAAAATTTAAAGAGATTTTCAGGGTTAAAAGTACTTGGTGGATTTTGGACGCTGATGGCAAACTTTCCGGAAGCGATCCGACGCCCGAGCAGAAGAAAATGTTCATTAAAAGGATTTGCGGCAAGGGATATAGCGAAAAAGATTTGATTCACTTTCGGGCAATGAAAGACTTATCGTCGGGCTGGGCATTCACGGAAAATGCTTTTTGCATTGACGGCGATATTAAGCATTGCTTGAACATGAACGACTATAAAAACTTCAAACGAGCCTTGCTCTACTCCGACATCACGAGCATAAATTTTTCCGACGTGCTTACGGTGGAGTTCAAAGTTTCGCCTTCAAAAGTCGATTTCTTCGAGATTGAGTTTGAAAATACTTTCCACAGAGATTTTTTCGGCGCGGAAATCATTCGGCATATCGGGCAGTTTTTGAAGTTCGCGAAGGGTTAAAGACAAAATTTTTATAACGATAAATTTTTAGCCGGATACCTCGCAGGTAATGAAAACTGCGACGCAATGTGATAAAATTAAACTGCAGATTGTATAAGCTTTTTGAACTTTGTTAAACGTTAAGGAGGAATTTTTATGGCAATCAAGTTTCCGTTAAAAATGCGTGGAGTTGACGTTCGCAACCTTGAGGATTTGAAGAAAAATTTTGAGCTTGACGTAGCGATTGAGTATTTCAAAAATGGCAAGCTCTTGAAGTGGTTGGAGGCTCGCTATTACGACGACGAGGCAGATAAAATTGCCGAGCTTGACGAAAACACGCCCGATTTTCGCGAAAAACTCTGTGCGGTTTTTGGCGTTGAATGCAACGAAGAATTTAATTCGGCTCGGCTTGCTGAAAAGAAAAATATCCTGCGCGGGCTGACTGACGACGAATCAATAATCAACAACGCCGCAACGACCGCACTTAATCAAGAAGATTTAGCCGAATTGCTCGACGCCGACACTTCGACGATTTATCTTTGCGGAAATATTTTTACCGTTCCCATTCGTGTCCGCAATAAAAAATATATCGGCATTCTCGGCAAGCCCGAAATTAAAATTCGTGCCAATTCTCAAACCGAACTCGACGCGCAAAATATTTCTTTTGAGAACGTCAAACTTCCCTTTAAAAATTCTTGCAACGAAAATAAAAATTATCGCCCGATAGCGCAATCTAAATCGATTGTAAACAGCGAGCTTAAGGACGTGGCAGAAATTATTTTCGGCAATCGTAACGTTTGGAATATTGTCGATTTAAAAGGCGAGCCGACTCCCGCACAAAAGAAAATGTTCCTCAAGATGATTTGCGGAGGTGAATATGACGAGCGCGATTTAATTTATCTCCGTGCCGATAAAGATTTTGAGGCGGGCTGGGCTTTTACTCGCGATGCTTTTTGTGTTGGAGGCGCGATTAAGTTTCAAGCTTGCGACTTGCAAACAGACGATATATCTTTTCAAACCGAATTGAATTCAAAAGTTGCTCAAGCGAAAATGCGCGAGCGCAGAAAAATTTTGTACAAAGACATTGCAGAAGTTTCAACGGCAAAATTTGAGTCGGTGTCAAATCCTTTTCTTCAAAATTCTTACAGTGGTAATTTTCTTGGCGAATACCTTGCAAATTACGGAAACAACGGCGGCAATATTATAAATTCGTCCGCCGGCGGAATTATGATTGTTGACCGCGAAGAAATTTATTGGCAAGTAAGTCGCAACGATTTCACGGAAAGAGATTCGTTCATGCTGAAAATTTTTGACGGAAGAACGCCTTATGAAATTTTGACAGATAAATTTGCCGTACTCAATAATGAAATCGAGGCACAGATTATAAAATTTTTGGACTTCGCGAGGGCATAAGTTATGGAAACTTTATCAGACAAACTTAATCACTATTTGGACGCGGGCTTTCCGATTCTGTACCTTGAGACGTTTGAGGAGGCAAAGGCGGATAAACTTATTGAAGAGGCGGCGCGGAATCAAAATTTTTCAGTCATCGAATGCAATGCACGCGGAGTATTTTTCAAGGCAACCGCTGAGAAAACTAAAAATGATTTGCCGACGGCATTAAATAATTTTATCGAACCGCCGCCAATGGCAGGAGATAAATTTGACCTTAACAGAAAAATTTTAGTAATCAAAGACGCGACGAAAAAATTGGAAACTACGGACGCCGCAAGTAAACTTAAATATTTAGCGGAATTGATTCTGAGCGGAAAACTCAATGCCGGAATAATAATCGTTGCGCCGGTAGTCGCTTTGCCGAAAGAAATTGAACACTTGATAACGCTTTTATCGATGGATTATCCGACGGAAAAAGAAATCAGCGCATTGATAAAAACATTCTGCGTTATGGAAGAAATTAAAATGCCGCGCCCGAATTTATTTCAACGGCTGGTCGACGCCTTTAAGGGTATGCCCGAATTTGAAATCCGCAACGTGTTATCTTTGGCAGTAGCGCGGGACGGAACAATAGGCGAGGAAGATTTATCGTTGATTCACGAACAGAAAAAACAAATCGTTCAAAAATCGGGCGTCCTTGAGATGATTGAAGTTGAAAAAGATTTTTTCGCGGATACGGGCGGCTTGGGAAATTTGAAACGTTGCCTCGAACGTAAACAAAAAATTTTCCAAAACATGACGGCGGCAGAAAAATTCGGCGTCGATAAACCGAAAGGAATTTTAATCGCGGGCTTGCCGGGTTGCGGAAAATCTTTAAGTGTCAAAGCGGCGGCGTCTCTGTTCAAAATCCCGTTGATTCAGCTTGATATGGGGCGGCTTATGGGCAAATATGTCGGCGAATCGGAGGCAAATTTACGCCGTGCAATCAAACAGGCAGACGCAAACGCGCCTTGTATACTCTGGCTCGATGAAATGGAAAAAGCCTTTGCGGGCGTGGGCGGGCAAGGCGTCAATGCCGAATTGACAACACGGCTTATGGGAACATTTTTAACTTGGATGCAGGAGAAAAAATCTTTGACGTTCGTAATCGCGACGTTGAACACGATAAAAAATATCCCGCCCGAATTTTTAAGGCGGGGACGTTTTGACGAAATTTTTTATGTCGATTTGCCCGATGAATACGAACGCGAAGAAATTTTACGAATTCATATTTCTCGACGCCGCCCGCAGGATTTGTCGCGAATTAATCTGCAAAAAATTGCTCGGAGAACGGAAGGATTCAGCGGCGCGGACTTGGAAGGCGCAGTTAAAGACGCGGTCGAGGAAACTTTTAATCAAGGTTTGAATTCTTTGACGGACGAAGCTTTAATCGACGCGATTAATCAGACACACCCGTTATCCGAAACTATGGCTGACGAAATTAAGGACATGCGCGAGGATTACGCTAAGCGCAGTTTCAAAAATGCGTCGTGAGGTGAGCTTATGATTAACGATAAAGATTATAAAAAAATTTCTGCCGCGCCGAGCGTGACGATTGACGGATTCGGCGAAGAAGAAATTTCAAAGGTTGCGCCGCTTATCGGGAAATTCATTCGTTCTTACATGAGCAAAGATACAACGGACGAAGTTTGGCTTACAAAGATTTTGACGGAGCATTTACCCGATAAATCGTCCGACGAGATTTTTTCAATCAGTCAAGAAATTTTAAGCGGCGTTGACAAATTTGAGGAAACTTTTCTTGCGTCTCAACAAGCAAAACTGCGCGGGCTTAACCCTCAAGAATGGATAGCGGATAATATTCAAGCGGCGTCAATCGGAATGAGCGAAAAAGATTTGGTCGACAAACTCGCCAAGCTTGACGACGCGATTCATCAAAGTAACGAGGCACTCGCCAAAACTCTTAAGACTAAGAGCGGCGAAATTAACATGAATCCGAATTTGGACGGACTTCTTGCCGAAACTGAACACGCCAATTCATTTAACAGAGCCGCCGCATTAAGTGATTCGCCTTTCGAGGCGCGAGTTCTTCAAAGTAATGCAAAAAATTCTGTTGACGTTGGGATTTACGATAAGACGACGAATCATCTTGCGGGACGTTATCAGCTTAAATTCTGCGCGGATGCCGATAAAACAATAGCGGCGATTAAGGTAGGAGATTATCGCGGGCAACAAATTATTGTTCCGAGTGAACAGCTCGCCGAAGTTCAAAAGGCATTTCCGAACAGAAAAATTTCCGACCGAATCGAAATTGACGGCGTTAAGAGCGAGCCGCTGACTAAGGAAAAAATTAAGAGTTTGCAGACGAAAGTTCAAGGCGATAAGGAATTTTCCGAAGTAAATTGGACGGCTTATGACGGGCGCGATTTGGCAATTCAACTTGGCAAGGAAGTTATATTTTCGAGTGCGGCGGGCGCGGCAACGGGAGCGGGCTTTTATGTTGCGAAAAAATTTTTATCGGGTGAAGAAATTAAGGGCGACGAAGTTATTGTTGAGGCTTTAAAGTCGGGCGCGGACAGAGGAATTAAAACTGCAGTGAGTGCCGCGTTGACGGTTGCGGCGAAGTCGGGCGCAATTCCGACATTGGCAAAAGTTTCTGCGCGGACGATTTCAAATATCGCTTGCAAAGCCGTTGAGACGATTAAAATTATCGGAGACTTTTTGAGCGGTGAAATATCCGGTAAAGAGGCTGTTGCCCGTTTGTTGTGGCTTGCCGCGTCAAGTTACGTTTGCGAATTGGCTATCAGCGGTTTATCTGCTTCTTTGTTAGCCGCTGTTCCCGTGATTTGTTCGCCGATTGGCGTTGCGGTCGGACTTGCCGCCGCCGCTGTCGTCGGAGTTATGGCGTTTGACGAGACGATTCTTGACGTTGCCGAAACTTTTTTCGAGGCGACGAGCGAAATTGTTTCGGATATTTGGGATTGCATGACGACCGTCGCGGAAGGTATCGGAAATGCCATTGGCGGATTCATTGATTGGCTATTCGGCTAAGGTAACGCCTCTGAAATAGTGACCGCGAGTGAAATTTTCAATCTCCGCGCCGCCGAATTTGTAAGCATGAACAATCTGCGCGGTCTCCTGTAAAGTCAAAGCACGACAATCGACGCGAATCCGAGCCACGCCGTCAAAATCTACGCGGTGTTCAATCATGGAAAGAGTTTTGGCGTTAAGAATATGCATTCGACAAAATTGGTCTGTGACGACGGGGAAAAGTTCATCTTTACGGTCGCGCAGATAAAATTTATTCGTCCTGCAAATGTGGGGGCAATTTTTTTTGTCCAAATCACCGAGAAAACTTCCGAGTACGCAATAAGCCGAAATCATGAGTTCCTGCCGACCGTGAACAATACATTCGACGGGCAAAGGAGATTTTTTGGCTAGATTTTTAACTTGATTCAGATTCAATTCGGGCGAAAGAGTAACGCCTTCGACGCCGAGATTTTTAAGGAAATTAATAGTCGCAACGTTGAAGATGGGCAAAGAAAAATCTGTACGAATCGGAGTGGCTGAAATTTTTTTGGCAAGGCTGAATGTGGCGAGGTTGTGAATATAAATCGCGTCGACTTCGGCGGATAAAATTTTTTCAAGGGCGGCGATTTCATTTTCACGAACAAGGCGCGGCGTTGCAAGATAAATTTTCTTCCCGCGCAGATGAACACTTTCAACAGCGGCAGAAATATTTTTAATGGGCTGATTAGTGAAGGTCTCGCCGCCGAACAGAATTTCATCGGCTCCCGCGTCAAGAGCGGCTTTTAATTTTTCCGACGTGTCGACATGAGCGATTAATTTTGTTTTGTCGACCGCGCATGGCGGATAAATTTTTTCCTGAAAGCTCAAAGCTGAAAGCTTAAAGCTGAATTTCTTAAGCCGCGCAGTTTCAAGTTGCTCGACGACGCGACGGCGGACTTCGTTAAGCTCGCTAATCGGTATCATTAAATTTTCGTCAAGCTCGGCTGAAATTTTTTCAAGCGCGAAAATCGAATTGCCTAAACGTCCGATTTGATTCTTGAGAGTGTCCAAAGTCAGCGGACGATTTTTGGCTGGCTCGGCAATAAAATTTGTCTGCGCGGTTGCCGAATTGCCATCAGAATCTGTCAGCGTCAAAGTCAACGGCTCGCCCATTTTAACTTTAATTTCAGCCTTAACAGAAATCCTCCGAACAGGTGCGCCCGTAAAATATTTCCGCGCTTCGGCAGTCAATTCCGCGTCAAAAATCTTAAAAGCCCTGTCATGAACGCGAACACGCTTTGTATTCGGAATTTTAATCGTGAATAAGTCGCCGCGCAGTTCAAAATCCTCAACCGTGAACGTCACACGCCCGCCGACTTTTACCCAAATTTCGACTTGGTCGCCCGCAGAAATTTTCTCGGAAAGTTTCAAAGTAATTTTATCACGCCCGACTTCGACGACTCGCCCGATTAATACGCCGCGATTATTCGGTTTCATGTCGCTGATTAAATTTTTACCGGGATTTTTTTCAAGATAAGCCGTCGTGAAATCGCGATTAAAAATCTGCGCGAGCTTGCGATTATCTTCAGGCGTCGAAAATTTTTTATCCAAAACGTCGCGATAAACCTTAACGACCGTCGCAACATATTCGGGACGTTTCATGCGCCCTTCAATTTTTAAACTGGTTACGCCCGTCTCAATCAGTTGCGGCAACAAGTCAAGCGTATTTAAATCCTTCGGGCTGAGTAAATATTTCCCCGCATTACTCAAAAGATTTTTGCCGTGTTCGTCAACCAATTCATAAGGCAAGCGGCAAGGTTGAGCACAACGCCCGCGATTGCCGCTGCGTCCGCCGATTAACGAACTCATCAAGCATTGCCCCGACCAACATACACATAACGCCCCGTGTATAAAAATTTCCGTCTCAATGGGCGACTCACTGCATATTTTTTTTATCTCGTCCAAAGTAAGTTCGCGGCTGAGGACTGCGCGGGCAAATCCCAATTCAGCAAGAGCTTTGACGCCATCCGAATTGTGAATCGTCATTTGCGTTGAGGCATGTAGCGGAATTTCGGGCACAAATTTTTTAGCCAATGATGCCGCGCCTAAATCTTGAACTAAAAGAGCGTCGACATTCGCCCGCCGTAAAAATTTCAAGTACTCGGCGAACTCATCAAGCTCTTCGTCCGCTATTATCGTATTAACCGTGACATGAACCGCTACGCCGCGCAGATGAGCAAACTCGACCGCTTTTAACATTTGCTCGCCCGCAAAATTTTCTGCATAAGCTCGCGCTCCGAATTTCTCGCCCGCTAAATAAACTGCGTCCGCGCCCGCCTCTACTGCCGCTTTTAATGCGTCGAAACTGCCCGCTGGTGCCAATAATTCTATCAAGTTAAAACCTCCTCTGTGGTTTATTAAAGTCTAAAAATTTTGTCGACAAGCGGCAGGATTAATCGCACGCTTGAAGAATTCTTGCATAAATTTCAGGTGTTCATTTAAATACGGGAGGGCTTCTAATGGCGAAAAAGTATTACAGCTCAAAAATCGTAGGCATAGGCGGCGAAGTCGGTAAATTTACCAGTCTCGTCAAAATGCTCGTCATCTTCGATGATTCTATGGTTCTGCCGGAGTTGCGTAATTTCTCCGTTCTGCACAGCGGCAATAAACTCACCGACGTTATCAAAGCCGGCGACTACCTTCAGATTGCCGACAATAAATTTAAAATCCTGCGCGTCGGTAACGAAGTCAATAACAACATCAGAAGTCTTGGGCATATCGTTATCAAATTCAACGACGATAAAGAGGAATTGCTCGAAGGCAGTCTCCACGTCGAGGATAAACCCATTCCGAAAATTCGTATCGGCGACGAAATCGCGATTTACGAGGCGAGCGCGTCCGTTCTTGCCGGTAAGACTGCGGCAGTCGTAGGCGATGATAAAGCTCTTTGCACAGCACTTGCGGTGATTCTCAATGACAACGGCGCGAGAATTTTGACCAGCGAAGAAGCAGAGAAGGCGGATATTGTTGTCGATGTTAAGTAATTTCTTTCAACCGTTATAAAAATCCTTTCGACTGTCGGTAATAATCGCGGCAGTCTTTTTTTTAGGGAACAGGGATTAGAAAAAACTGTTCCCTGTTCCCTCGTCCCTAATCTCTACCAAAGGAGCGATTAAAATTAAAAAGTCAACGGACAATAAAATTGAGGAACTGATTAAACGTTATCCCGCGTTAGAAATTTGCAGGTCGAGTTTATTTTTGGCAGTGGAAAAAATTTGTGACGGATTTCGCAACGGCGGGAAGTTGATAATTTGCGGAAACGGCGGCTCGGCGGCTGACGCCATGCACATTGTCGGCGAGCTTATGAAAAGTTTTTTGTTGCCGCGTAAGATAGAAGAATCGAATCCCGAATTCGTCAAACGTGCTCAAGAACTTTTCCCTGCAGACGTGGAATATTTTAAAGCTAATTTGCAAAGCGCATTGCCCGCCGTGTCGTTGGTCGGCGAAACTTCATTGCTGACCGCCTTTTCAAATGACGTGATGCCGAATTTGATTTTTGCGCAACAAATTTTCGGACTCGGACGTAGCGGCGACGTGTTACTTGCGATTTCGACTTCGGGCAATTCGGACAATGTTTTATTCGCAGTCGAGGTTGCAAAGATTATGGGAATAACGGTTGTGGCGATGACGGGCAGACGCGGCGGCAGACTTCGCCATTTATCGGACGTTGCGATTTGTGTACCCGCCGACTCTGCATATACGATTCAAGAATTCCATTTGCCGATTTATCATATGCTTTGCATTGCCGCCGAAAATGAATTTTTTGGAAGTGATTGACTTGCACGAAGCGACGCTTGCGGAAAATATCTTAGAAATTGCGTTTGAGACGGCTGAAAAAAATCATGCGGAAAAAATTTTGGCAATCGGCTTGACATTGGGAGAAATGGCGGGCGTTGAAATTGAGGCTTTAAATTTATCTTTCGACGTGCTCAAAAAAAATACGCCTGCCGACGGCGCGGAGCTGAAAATTAAGCGTGTGCCGATTATGGCGACGTGTAATAAGTGCGGGAAAAATTTTCGGCTTGAGAATTATAATTTTTTTTGTCCCGAATGCGACGGGATTTTGATTTTGAAAAGCGGGCGTGAACTTTTGGTTGAATTCGTAGATTGCGAGTGATTTGTTTGGAAATAAAATTGATGAGAAATATTTTGGGCGCGAATGATGAGATTGCCGCGCAGAATCGGAAAATATTTTCGGAGCGCGGAGTTATCGTAATGAATTTAATGGGTTCGCCGGGTTCGGGCAAGACGACTTTGCTTGAAAAAACATTGGCGCGACTTGCCGATAAAATTAAAATCGCGGTGATTGAGGGCGACTTATTCACAGCTAAAGACGCCGAGCGAATCGATAAACAGGGCGTCGAAGTGATTCAGATTAACACGGCGGGCGGCTGTCATCTTGATGCGCCGATGATTCAAAAGGCTTGCGCGTCATTAAATCTTTCCGAGATTGATTTATTAATCGTCGAGAACGTCGGCAATTTGGTTTGTCCCGCCGAGTTTGACATTGGCGAAAATTTTAAGGCGGTTGTGTTATCGATAACGGAAGGCGACGACAAACCTTTAAAGTATCCGCTGATTTTTAAGGAGTCGGAAGTTGTGTTGCTGAATAAGGTTGACTTGTTGCCGTTCACGAATTTTGATTTGCAATCTGCGCGGGAAGACTTGACGACTTTACACCCGACGATAAAAATTTTTGAAACGTCCTGCACAAAAGAGACGGGGCTTGATAATTGGTGCGCGTGGCTGTTAAAAAAAGTGGAGGCGCGTTAATGGAAAGTTTATTCACGGCTGAAAATACGGTTTTGGGAATCGGCAATATAATTTTGAGTGATGAGGGCTTCGGCGTTCGTGTCGTTGAGTATCTGGAGAAAAATTTTACTTTTCCCGATAACGTTAATCTGATTGACGGCGGGACTTTGGGCGTTGAACTTACTCATTTTATCACGGGAACGAAACGGCTTTTGATTATCGATTCCATAAACGGCGGAGCTGAGGCGGGCGCAACATTTCATCTGCGCGGCGACGAGATTAAAAAACATTTTGCACAAAAAATTTCGGCGCATGAAGTCGGAATTCAAGACATATTGACGATGTTGGAGCTGTCGGGCAGAAAAATTCCGCACGTTGAGTTAATCGGAGCGCAACCGTTCAGCTTGGAGGCGGGCACGGAATTAACTCCGCTAATGCAAAAACTTTTGCCTGTCTTCGCCGATAAAGCAGTAGAAATTTTAAAATCATGGGGATTGGAGATTGAGAAATGATAATTTTTCCTGCTATAGACCTGCGCGGCGGCAAATGTGTTCGCTTGATTCAGGGCGATTTCGATAAAGAAACGGTTTACTCGGACGACCCGCAAGCTACCGCGCTCAAATGGGAATCTATGGGCGCGAAATTCTTACACGTTGTAGATTTGGACGGTGCCCGCGCAGGTTCGCCACAAAATCTGCCCGCTATTAAAAATATTTTGGACGCCGTTAAAATTCCGATTGAAGTCGGCGGCGGCATTCGCACAATCGACGATATGGAAAAACTTTTATCTTTGGGAGTGCGCCGCGTGATTCTCGGAAGTGTTGCCGTTGAAAATCCTGCGCTCGTCAAAGAGGCTGTTCAAAAATTCGGCGATAAAATTGTCGTCGGGATTGACGCTCGTAACAGCTTTGTGGCGGTTCACGGCTGGGAAAAGTCAAGCGCGGTTAAAGCCGGCGAGCTTGCAAAAAAAATTGTTGCGGCGGGTGTCAAGACGATTATTTATACCGATATTTCAAAGGACGGCATGTTGAGCGGCGTCAATGCTGAAATTTTTACAGAGCTTGCCAAAGAATCGGGCGCGGAAATTGTGGCGTCGGGCGGCGTCAAATCGATTGAAGATATTCGCGCTTTGAAGGCGGCAGGTATCAGCGGCGTCATCGTCGGCAAAGCGATTTATACCGGCTCACTCGATTTAAAAACTGCGATTGAAATTGCGGAGGGTTAAATGCTTACGAAAAGAATAATTCCCTGCCTCGACGTAAAGGCGGGACGTGTCGTTAAGGGCACAAATTTTGTCGGGTTGCGCGACGCGGGCGATCCTGTCGAGCTTGCCAAACGCTACGATTTGGAACGCGCCGATGAACTTGTTTTTTTGGATATAACTGCCTCTCACGAAGGGCGCGGCACTATGGTTGAAGTCGCTAAAAGTTGCGCCGCGCAGGTTTTTATTCCGTTTACGGTCGGCGGCGGCATTAGGACGGTTGAAGATATGCGCGTTATGTTGGCGGCGGGCGCAGATAAAATTTCCGTCAACAGCGCGGCGGTTAAAAATCCTCAGCTCATCAGCGAAGGCGCAAAAAAATTCGGAAGTCAATGCATAGTTCTTGCTGTCGATGCTAAACGTCGCAATAACAACGGCTGGGAGATTTATGTTAATGGCGGACGCACTCCGACGGGGCTTGATTGTCTTGAATGGATAAAAAAAGGCGTCGCGCTCGGTGCAGGCGAAATTCTTTTAACCAGCATGGACGCCGACGGCACTAAAGACGGCTACGATATTGAACTTACTCGCGCAGTCAGCGAGGCGGTTAATGTTCCCGTGATTGCATCGGGCGGTGCAGGTGAACTTCATCATTTCTACGACGTGCTTGTTGACGGCAAGGCAGACGCGGTTTTGGCGGCGTCGGTCTTTCATTACGGTAAATATAGCATTCGCCAAGTTAAAGAGTATCTTCAAAGTCGCGGTGTCGAAGTCAGATTCTAAGTCTGCAAAAAATTATGTTTGTCTATGAAAGCAAGAATTTCGCTAATCATTTGCTCATTACGTTTGATAATGTCTGTTTCGGTGAATTCGCTTTTTGTTTCCGCCAAATGCTTAAGCTCCAGATTCATCGTGCCCGATTGAAATTTGCCCTTCTTTTCAAAGCCAATGTAAACTTTCCGCTTGTCTTCAAAACGATAGCTTGCGGCGTTGACGTTTTTGCCGTGTTCGAGGAGTGCCAAATTTCCGAGTAATTCTAAACTGTTTTTATTAACAAGGCTCTCGAAACTGCCCGCCAAATTTTTTGGGAAAATATGTTCCACATCAAATTTCTGCTCAATCGGCGGGATTATTTGATTTTCATCGCGAAACGTCCACCAATTCAAAACGAGCGATTTCATGAGAGATTTTTGTTTCTTGACGCCAAACATTTGCATTTCCAATCGGATAGCTTCAGCCGAAAATGTATAAGCTTTAAGACCTTTAGTGACGGAATTTTTTAAATTTGCGAGTGTTCGGAAAGCAAATCCTCTTAAAGCATGTGTTGTAGTACATGTAATTGAGTGCGCAAGTAAAAAGGCGAGCAATCTCTCCAAGAACTCGACAAAATTTTTATCATCAAGATTATTTTTTTCGTCTCGCCCGTTAAAAAAGTAGTGCGAAAGAATCAACCATATAAAAGAATTTTTGGCGCGGAATAAAATATGCGAATACCTTATTATTTCACGCGAAAAGCGCAACGGATCTTGACTGAGTAAGTCATCGAAGAAATCTAACAGCGCAAATAAATCGTTAAGCGTTTCTTTCCTGCGCAGAATTTCATAATTATTCAGCTCGTAAATGCGGCGAAGTTTTTTAGTAGATTTATCGCAACTCTTGTATGAATAGCAAGTAAAAAGGAATTCAAGAGGATTGACGTTAAGTCCGTGTTCCTTATCAAAAGTTTTGATGGCGCGATTTTCCAGCTCCTTCCATACGCGAATAAAGTCTTCGCCCGAAGAACTGTTTTCCGCATTGTAAAATTTATACATGACTGCCTTGAAAATATCAGTGTCGGAAAGCGGCAGTCCGCGATCGTTGAGCGTCGAAAACATTTGCAAAGCAAAATCTTGCGATTCGGCGCGAATTCTAGTAAGAAAACATTTATCCAAAATCCGCGCAGGTAAATATTGAAACTTTTCTGCGCCCATTTCATTTTTCAGGTTTTCAATCTCTTCTTGAAAAAAATTGTAGTTATTAGCGTACTTACTCTTGAAGTTTTTATCTGTCGAGCCTGTTAAGAGAATTTTCTTAAGTTCTTCATTGGCATTTTCGCGAATAACTTCGGAAGTAATTTTCAACGACGACTTGACCAATTCGCCAAGTTCATCAGTTTTCCAAATACACTCTCCGAGCTTATCAATTATTTTTGGAGATTTCCCTTCGCCGTCGCCTCCAAAAGCTTTATAAAACGCCCGCATTAAAAGAAGTAAAGTAGTAAGTCGCTGTTGCCCGTCAATAACCTCATCTTGATTGCGGTCGTTGCAAAAAGTGACAATCACGCCAAGAAAATATTCGTCCCTTTCCTTATCAAAAGCGTTGGCGTTGCCGTTCGGAAAAGCAAAGTCACAAAAATCATTCCAAAGAGTTTGACATTCGTCCTCCGTCCAAGAATACGAACGCTGATAATCGGGAATCAGAAAATCTGTCTTGGTATCGGCAAAAATTTCGTTAATAGTTCGTGTTTCGGTCTGAATATTCTTCATGTAAAATTCCCCTTTGTGTTAAAGTTAATTTGAAGTTTATAAATCACTTTTAATATTCTTCTTTATTTAAATTCCTCCTGCAAGATTTATAAAATTGAGGTATAAAACACACATAAAAATTCCTGTAAAAATTTTTTCCTCCTTGACGTATTGACTTTTTGCCGTTTTGAGTTTATCATTGGCGACGTAAAAAAGATTTTAACCCTTTAAGGAGTGATAAATTATGGCTAATGAAAAATATACAGCGAAAGCTCAACAGGCAATGCAGGCGGCTCAGCAAATCGCCGCGATGAAGTATCATCAAGAATTTAACTCACTTCATTTAATGCTTGCACTTGCTAAAGAGCCGGAAGGTTTACTTTTGACGATATTCGGCGAGTGCCAAACAGATTTACCTATGCTTAAAGTTAAATTGGAGTCGGAGCTGAATAAAATCCCGCAAGTCAAAGGGCAAGAAAGGCTTTCAATGGGCGTAGATTTGGCAAGAGTTATCGGCAAGGCTCGCGAATATGCCGCCTCCATGAAAGATGAATTTATCAGCACTGAACATTTACTTTTAGCCCTTGTGACCGACGGTAAAAAAGAACTTC
Organism: Selenomonadaceae bacterium; assembly: GCA_017554285.1. GTDB lineage: Bacteria > Bacillota > Negativicutes > Selenomonadales > Selenomonadaceae > Quinella. The sequence continues at coordinate 9,537 of JAFZIQ010000016.1, read as the reverse complement.
AAGACATTTCAAAGGAATTTAACCTTACAAAGAACAAAATCGACGCGGCGATAAAGAAAAATCGTAAACAGAACGTTACAAGCGATAATCCCGAAGAAACTTATCAAAGTCTCAATAAATTCGGCAGAGATTTAACTCAAATGGCTCGCGCAAGCAAATTAGACCCCGTCATAGGGCGCGACGAAGAAATCCGCCGCACTATCGAGATTTTAAGCCGCAGGACTAAGAATAATCCCGTCCTTATCGGTGAACCGGGCGTAGGCAAGACCGCCATTGTTGAAGGTTTGGCTCGCAGAATCGTTGCGGGCGACGTTCCCGAATCTTTGAAGAATAAAACGCTTTACGCGCTTGATATGGGTTCGTTGATTGCGGGCGCGAAGTTCAGAGGCGAATTTGAAGAACGTTTAAAGGCTGTTTTGAACGAAATTACAAAGTCAGAAGGGCAAATTCTCCTTTTTATCGACGAAGTTCATACGGTCGTGGGCGCAGGTAAGGCTGAAGGCGCGATGGACGCCGGAAATATTCTTAAACCAATGCTGGCTCGCGGCGAATTGCGTTGTATCGGTGCAACCACTCTTAACGAGTACAGAAAATATATTGAAAAAGATACCGCGCTTGAACGTCGTTTTCAGCCCGTTTTGGTCGGAGAACCCAGCGTTGAAGATACAATTACAATTCTTCGCGGCATAAAGGAACGTTATGAAGTTCATCACGGCGTCAGAATTCGTGACGCGGCTCTGGTAAGCGCGGCAACTCTTTCGGACAGATACATTTCCGACAGATTTTTGCCCGATAAAGCTATCGATTTGGTTGACGAGGCGGCGGCTAAACTCCGTACCGAAATTGAATCACTGCCCGCGCCGATTGACGAAACGCGCCGTAAAATTATGCAACTCGAAATCGAAGAACAGGCTTTGAAGAAAGAATCCGACGATGCGTCGAAAGATAAGCTGAAAAAAATAGGCGATGAGATTTCACAGCTTAAAGATAAGGAAAAAGTCCTACGCGATAAGTGGGAGGCTGAAAAACAATCTATCCTGCGCGTCCGTGCCATTAAAAAAGAGATTGACGCCGTAAATAATGAAATCGAAGAGGCTCAACGCGCCTATAATCTTCAAAAAGCGTCCGAACTTAAATACGGCAAGCTCCCTCAACTGCAAAATACTCTTAAAAAGGTCGAAGAAGAAATTGCCGCGCAGAAAGATTCAAAGCTTTTGAAAGAAGAAGTCGGCGAGGAAGATATAGCAAAGGTCGTAAGTCGTTGGACGGGCATACCGCTTGCCAAAATGTTGACGGGCGAACGCGAAAAACTTTTACACCTTGAAGATACTCTGCATGAACGAGTTGTAGGGCAAGATGAGGCTGTTAAAGTGGTAAGTGAGGCTATTCTCCGCGCCCGCGCAGGTATCAAAGACCCGAATCGCCCGATAGGTTCATTTATTTTTCTCGGTCCGACAGGCGTAGGCAAAACTGAACTTGCAAAGACGCTCGCAGAGGCACTTTTCGACGACGAACGCAGTATTATTCGCGTGGATATGTCCGAATACATGGAAAAACACACCGTCGCAAGGTTAATCGGTGCGCCTCCGGGTTATGTCGGCTATGATGAGGGCGGACAACTTACAGAAGCAGTTCGCCGCCGCCCCTACAGCGTAATTCTTTTGGACGAGATAGAAAAGGCTCACCGCGATATTTTCAACGTTTTATTGCAGATTTTGGACGACGGACGCCTTACCGACGGCAAAGGGCGCGTCGTGAACTTCAAAAACACGGTTATAATCATGACAAGCAACTTGGGTTCACAAGAAATTCTTCAAAGAGCCAAAATCGGATTCATAACCAATAAAGCGTTTGCAGAGGCGGAGTCAATCATCAAAGATTTGCTTAAAAACTATTTCAGACCCGAATTTTTGAACAGAATCGACGATATAATCGTATTTAAGTCACTCGCTAAAGAACAAGTTAAGGCTATCGCGGAAATTCTGCTTAAAAACTTGAGTGAACGTCTGGAAAAGCAAATAAATATTAAGTTGATGTGGACGAATGAGGCAGTCGCGGCGTTATCGGAGCAAGGATTTGATGCAAATTTCGGCGCGAGACCGTTAAAGAGACTTTTGACGCACACGGTAGAAACCGAATTGAGTAAAAAGATTATTTCGGGCGCGGTTAAGGAAGGCGACACGGTCGAAATAGGATTTGACGGCAAGAATTTTATCTTCAATGCCCAAAAAGTTAATCTGACCAAATAATAAATCTGCGCGGACAAAAAAATTATCCCCGATTAAACGTCGGGGATTTTTTTATTTAACACTCAAGAATTTATTACCTGCCGCAACGAATCGCCATAAATAATCAGCCGCCTTGCCCGCATAATCTATGTTGATTCTTTTCGTCGCCGTAATCTCTGCGCGGAAGTCGGTCGTTTCAATAAAAATTTCGTCGCCGCATAAATCCGCTCCGTAAAAATTTTTCGTTATGCCCAAAGCCTGTGAGAGTTTGCCCGCGCCCGAACATAAATCAAGCAGATTACTTTTGCCGCGCCGATGTTTCATTAACTCGATACCTTCAACAGGCTCCAACGCTCGAATCAAAACCGCCTCAGGAATATTCTCGACGTTGGCAACGACGTTTGTGCAAATGTGCATTCCGTAAATCAAATAAACATAGACAAAGCCGCCTTCGCCGTAAAAAATTTTCGTGCGCTCGGTTTTACCGCGATAAGAATGAGCGGCGGCATCAATCGCGCCCATGTAGGCTTCAGTCTCAACGATAATGCCGCCCGTCACTCCTTCGGAAAGATTCGTTACTAATTTCTTGCCAATCAGCTCGCGAGCAACCGTTAAGCCGTCGCGCAGATAAAATTCGCGGGAAAGTTTCATCAATCAACCTTAACTTGCATCCACAAATTATTGTAGTACTCGTCCATTTGGTTGTTGAGATATTTATACGTCTCTTGATTCTTGTAAACTTCGGGCGACGGGAACGCTATAGGCGAATTCTTAACAGCCTCGTCTTCTTCAAGGTCGTAAACCGCCGTGTTCGGCGTCGAGTAGCCAAGATAATCAAAATTCTTAACGGCAATATCGGGACGGCACATGAAGTCAATAAATTTATGCGCATTCTCGACGTTCTGCGCGTCCTTCGTGATTACCCAACCATCAATCCAAACGTTGGTGCCTTCCTTCGGAATCGCAAAATCCATATTCGGATTCTGAGCAGTAATTATCACGGCATCGCCCGAAAAGACAACACCCATTGACGCTTCCGAGTTGATAAGCTTTTCCTTAACTTCATCGATAACGTAAGCTTGAACCAACGGTTTTTGTTTCTTCAACATAGCCTGCGCCTCAGCCAAAACGTCTTTGTCCGTCTCGTTCAAACTCTTTCCCATAAGTTTTAAAGGAATCATCATTGCATCCCGCGCAGAGTCTTGCATTAAAATTTGCCCCGCGTATTTCTCATTCCAAAGAATATTCCAGCTGTCAACAGGGTCGGTGACTTTCGTTTTATCGTAAACTATTCCGACTGTTCCCCAGCAATACGGCACAGAATACTTGTTGCCCGGATCAAACGTTTCCGCTTGTTTGAAGAATTCTTCGCCGATATACTTTTTGGCATTCTCAAGTTTCGTGAAGTCAAGCGGCTGAATCAAATCGTTATTGATAAGTTTCTGAACCATATAATCCGACGGACAAATAACGTCGTAATGAACTGCGCCTTCCGCCACACGCGGATACATACTTTCATTCGTGTCGAATTCGTCAAGGATAACGTGAATGCCCGTTTCCTTCTCGAAAATCCTCAAGACTTCGGGGTCGACGTAATCGCCCCAACTGTAGACGTAGACGACCTGCTTGTCCTTGTCGCCGACGCCTCCGCAGCCTGCCGCTCCAAATGCCAACAGACTCACCAACAAAAGCGCGAAAATTTTAAGTTTGTTCATCAGAAAACCTCCTCATATTTCTTCAGCTTGCGACGATTTATCGCAAACAATAAAACAAATATCAATACAAAGAAAAATACCAAAGTCGAAAGCGCGTACATTTCGGGATGAATGCCCAATTTCAACTGCGCGTAAATCGCAGTCGTCAAAGTGTCGACGCCCGCGCCCTTCGTGAAGTGCGTTATTATGAAATCGTCCGCCGACATCGTGAACGCCAATAAAAATCCCGCAAATATGCTCGGTCGCAATTCGGGCAAAATGACGCTCGTAAATGCTTTGAACGGACTCGCGCCCAAATCCAACGCCGCTTCATAAAAACTTTTATCCAACGCCATTAACTGCGGCATTATGCACAGAATCACATACGGCACGTTGAAAACTATATGCGCCAACAAAATTGACACATAACCCAGCTTTAAACCCATGCCCATAAATAAAAGCATAAGCGAGATTCCCGTTACTATGTCCGCGTTTAATATCGGGACGTTTGTTATACTCATGAAGGTTGCTCGCCATTTCCGCGTTAAATCCTTCATCGCCATACAAGTTATCAAGCCCAAAATCGTTGCGATTATCGCCGATAACAAGCCGATTGATAAAGTGTTTGATAATGCTTCGGCTATTCGAGTATCGTCGAAAAGTTTTTCATACCAATCGAGAGTTACGCCCGTCCAATGTCCGCGATAACGACTTGCGTTGAAAGACTGCGCGATTAAAACTCCTATCGGCGCGTACAAAAATAAAAATATCGTCGCGAGGTAAACTTTCTTAAGGTAATTCATTAAAAATCTTCCTCCTCGTGACTTTTATCGAAATACGTCGTTAAAATCATGTTCAGCACAATAAATATCATCAGAATTACCGACAACGCGCAACCGACGTGCCAATCATATTGAAACGTAAATTCTTGCTCGATTATGTTGCCGATTAATAAAAGTTTTCCGCCGCCGAGCAATGCGCTGATTACAAAAGTCGTCAACGCGGGAATAAATACCATTGTTATTCCGCTTATCGCGCCCGGCAAACTCAGCGGCAATATCACTCGAACAAATGTTTGCCACGAATTCGCGCCCAAATCACGCGCCGCCTCCAAAATGCGCTTGTCTATTTTCGTCAGCGTTATGTACAACGGCAAAACCATATACGGCAGGAAATTATAAACCATGCCCAAAACGATTGCGCCTTCCGTGTTTATCATTTGCAAAGCAGGTAAGCCGAACAGTCGCAAAATTTGATTGATTATCCCGTTGCCTTCCAAAATCGTTTGCCAAGCCATAGTCGATAACAACGAGTTCATCCACAGCGGCAAGATAAACAGCAAAGAAATTATCGTTGAGTTGTCGCGCTGACGTTCCGTCAAAATCAAACACAGCGGATAAGACAGCAATAAACAAATTACCGTGCTGATTAACGCGAGCCAAATCGAAAGTTTCAATGCGTCCAAATAGCCGCGTTCAAATATCAATCCCATATTTATCAAAGAAAAATTTTCGTCGTAATCCGTTATGCCGTACCAAACGATACAGACCAGCGGAATGAAAATAAAAAGTCCCGCCCAAATCAAAAAGGGCGTCAACAATAAATTTCTCGTGCCGTGATTAAACATTGCGAGCAACCTCCTCATCTTCCGATTGAGGCTTGCTCATTATTTGAATATTTTCCGGCGCGACGTGTAAACTCACCCGCTCGCCGACAGTGCGCCTCGTTGTCGATTGAATCAGCCATTCAAAGCCGTCCGCCTCGACGTTTATGTCATAAGACATACCCCAGAAAACCGCATTGGTGACAACACCGTTAAAAGCTCCTTCCTGCGGCGCATCAAGGATAATATCTTCAGGGCGAATCTGAACGTCAACAGGACATTCTTCCGGAAAGCCCTCGTCAACGCAAGGATATTCTCTGCCAAAAATACGAACAAGTCTGTCGCGAACCATAACGCCGTCAATTATGTTGCTGTCGCCGATAAAGTCCGCCACAAATGCGTTTTCCGGCTCATTGTAAACATCTTCGGGCGTTCCGACCTGCTGAATATAGCCTTGATTCATGACAACAACGCGGTCGCTCATAGACAAAGCCTCTTCTTGGTCGTGCGTCACGAAAATAAAAGTTATGCCCGTCTCCTTATTGATTCGGACAAGTTCACGCCGCATATTTCGACGCAATTTTAAATCCAAAGCACTCAAAGGCTCGTCAAGCAAAAGAACTTTAGGCTCGTTGACGACTGCGCGGGCGATTGCAATTCGCTGTTGCTGACCGCCGCTTAATTTCGTTACGTCGTGTTTTTCGTAGCCTTCGAGATTTACCAACTTTAAAGCATATTTTATCTTATCGCGAATGTAATCATCCGACTTGCCCGCGATTTTCGGTCCGAAGGCGATATTTTCTTCAACGTTCATGTGTGAAAAGAGTGAATACTTTTGGAAAACCGTATTAATCGGTCTCTTATTCGGCGGTAAATTCGTTATGTCTTTGCCGTCGAAAATTACCCGTCCCATATCCGGCATTTCAAAGCCGCCGATTATTCTGAGCATTGTTGTTTTGCCGCAACCGCTCGGACCGAGTAACGTTATGAATTCGCTTTCGTATATCGACAAGTCCACCTCGTCGAGCACGCGCAAATTCCCAAATGCTTTGGCTACGTTTTCCAAACGTATTAATTCCTTTTCCATTTCCCAGCAACCCTTCAAAAAAAATTTCCCGCATTATACAAAAAGGCGGCGTCTTAATCAAGGAACACCGCCTAAAAATTTTTAGTCCAAAATTTCTGAAACTTTTCTGTCCATGTTGCGCATTAAGAGCAAGGTTTCTTCCAGCGTAATCGAAAATTTTTTCATCAACGCTTCGGAGTAGCGGCTCGCGTCGTAGTCCAAGAATAATTCGTAAAGCCCTTCGTTCGTTTCATTAATTTCTATGTCCAGCGCATTTTCTACAGCTGAAATTTCATTCGGCGGCAAGTAGATAGTCTGCGCGGTTGTATCAGCCAAAATTAAATCTTCGTATATGCCCTTTTGAAAAATGAAACTGACGCATTCATCTTCAAGCCCGTCATCATAAACAACGTCCAAACTTTTGCGATACTTCGTACCGACTCGACTTTGCTCCGAGAGTTTGTCAAGAAATTCTCCGACCGAAATATCTTCATGAAAATCAAATGCGCACGGGAATTCTTGAAGCATCAGTCCCATTATTCGATATTCGCGCATATTCGTTCGCCCGTTGTGTATCCAAGTCATTATCGATTCGCGTGAGCCGGTGATTTTCGCCAAAGTCAGCATTGTCGCGCCGAGAAAGAAACCGTTTTCATTCAAGCCGCTGTTTATGAAGAAATCTTCTTTGAAACGCCTGAATGTGTACTCGAAATTTCCCTGCTTCCAAGCCGAGACGCCCTTAACGTCAACAGGCGGCAAATGTTTCTTTTTATCAAACGGCGCAAGCATTTTCCGCCAATAAGCGTGACCTTCGGCGAGAGTTTCGGGCGGGATTTTAGATTCTTCCTCAATAAACGCCGCATAACTCAACGGCTTGCGATTGCTCTTACGTCCGCGATAAACTCTATCCACTTCGCGATAAAACAAATACGCCGTAGAAACGCCGTCCATTATCGCATGATAAAAATCGACGTAAAGATAATTCGCGCTCGGCGTTTTGAAAATATAAACCCGATAAAGCGGCTTGCCTATAAGGTCATAAGGTTCAGCCAAATATTTTTGAATCATCTTAAATTCTTCGTCCGTCCATTCCTCAACCACGACGGGCATTATTTCGTTATCGAAAGTTTGACATAAGTCGCTTGTTTCGGGGTGAAAAACAAATCGGCAACGAAAAATATCATAAGTGTTCAAAACTTCATTGATTGCATTTTCCAAACGTTGAAGGTCGATTGAAGGCGAAAGTTTGTAAAGTCCGCCGATATTCATCATTGTTGAATTCGCCTTGTTAAAATGCGTGTCGACCAGCCAGCGTTGAATCGGACGCAACGGATAATATTTTCTGTCCAAAATCTCCACTCCTTATAAAATTACTACGAATTTATTTTCTTCGCCGCTTATCATGTAGCTTTTTTCTATCATCTTGTTAAGAATTGGCTCTTGCGGCTCGCCGTTTTCCCTAAATATCAAAATCAATCTGTCGGCGGGAATTACCGTAACTTCTATCTGAAATTTTTTTCCGCGCATGGCATATTCCGTAAAAATTTCTTCCGTCAATGCCGGTATTATTCGCGGCAGGTTGTTTCTTATCAGATATTTTTCCATTGCCGCCCGAAGTCCTGTTAATTTTTCCGGTTCCGACTCCGTATCGAACGAAAATTGCCGTGCATATTGTTTCTCGTCCATCAAAAGAACATTTCGCCGCGTCAACAGGAAATTTATAATCAGCGCAACGATAAAGGACACTCCGACGCCCGCCCACATGAATTGCAAGCCGTAATTCCCCGCGAACATTCCCGCGCTCGGCAAAATCAACAGCAACAATGCTTTTATCACCGCGCCGAGATTTAATCGCTCAATGTAAATGTAGTAATTGGCTAACATCAGCGTTACGCCCAAAAACAGCGTGAACGGCATAAATATTCTTACTGCCGACACACAATCGGAATAAAGTTGCTCCTCGCGGCTCACGCCGAACAGACTCGGTAAAAATTCCGCGAATACGAAACTGAACGCGATTAAAACCAGTGTCACGCCGATTGTTGAGGTTATTCCCAAATGCATTGTCTTCCGCACGCTGTGCAAAGCCTTTTCCGCGTGATATTGATAAACCATTGGTTGAAGACAATCAACTATGCCCGTGTATATCGCGATTAACAGCGTCAGCATGTTTACGATAACCGTTACGACGATTAATTCATGCTCGCCGAATTTGTAAATCACGAACTCGGAAAAAATTATCGGCAACAGCGTGAGGCATAATGTATCCATTGAATGATACCAGCTGTAAAAAATTCCCTGTCCGAACTCTTTCCAATTCCAATACTTTGCAAAGCGCAATCGGCATCTTCCGGAAAATAAATACGGCACGTGATATAAAAAGCTCACCAAATGTCCGACTGTAGTTGCAATGCCTATTCCGATTATGCCGATATAATATCCCAACACAATATCGAGAATCATATTGACGACGAACATAGCCGCCGTCGCCTTGACGCAGATATTTTCTTCGCCCTCCGCAACGTAAATTGTGTAAAAATAAATGTTGAGGATACACGGCAACGAGATAAACATCAGCCCGCGATAATATTCAACCGCATAGCTCATAAGTTCCGGAGAAATTTTCCACAGCGATAAAATTTCCGATCGGAAGACAATCAAAATAAATGTTAAGACTACGCCCAATACGACTGAACAAATCATGCCCATGCTGAACAGTTGATTCGCTTTAAGTTGGTCGCTCCTGCCCTTAGCGTAGGAAAACATCATTGCGAGTCCGTCGGCAACCATGTAGCTTAAGAAAAATACCAGAATCATCATCGGCGAGACGAGTGTCATTGCCGCAACTGCCTCTTCCCCGACGAATTGCCCCGCGACTATGTTGTCCGTCAGCATTAGGACATATGAAATTACCATTGACGCTATCGACGCCACGAATACCGATTT
>JAFZIQ010000180.1 GCA_017554285.1 Selenomonadaceae bacterium | reverse complement strand
TTAAGCTTGTTAAGTTGCGGACGTTGAAATCGTCTTCCGCGCCCGTTCTGATTCTGTGACGTTGCCGCAAAAGTTTTTCTATGTTGCTTTGAACCTCGTCCATTTTATCGGCGTCTGAAACTTGTACATTGATACTGCGGACGTAAGTTATGCCGAGCAATCTTTCCTGCGCGGTCGTCAAAGGAATCAAAACAACGTCGTCTTGATCCATGCCGCCGCTGGATTGTCCCTTACTCGCCAAAACGCCGATGATTGTATAAGGCGCGTTGCCGACACGAATTTTTTTCCCGACAGGATTAACGCTTTCAAAAAGATTTGCCGCAACGGTCGAGCCGATAACCGCCACGCGATTTCTAACGTCAACATCATGCTGACTGAAAAATAAGCCGCTCTTCAGCTCCAATGATTGAATCGAAACGTATTCGGGGATAACGCCCGTAACTGTCGAGTTCCAATTTTCATGCCCGTAAACTATTTGATAACTGCCCTGAACGGTCGGCGAGACGTAGGAAACATTTTTTATTTTCTCCTTAATGGCTTCGGCGTCGTCGAAAGTCAAAGTGATAACGGAACCTGCCGCGCCTCTCATGCCGCCGCGATTGGAACTGCCGGGCGAAATTATTAACATATTCGAGCCGAGTCGCGAAATCGAATCGACTACATTTTTCTTAACGCCCATACCGACGCTTACCATTGCGATAACTGCTGCCACGCCGATTATTATTCCGAGCATTGTTAAAAGCGTCCGTAATTTGTTCGCTATTAAGCTCAAGCCCGCCATTTTTAAAAGTTCTGTGAAAAGCATTCCTTAATTCCCCGCTCAAACTATGTCGATAATTTCATGCGAATCTTTTGTAATGTCTTTAACGATTTTGCCGTCCTTAACCAAGATTTGACGGTCGGCGGCTTGCGCAATATCGGGTTCATGCGTTACCAAAATTATCGTCGAGCCTGCCGCGTGTAAATCCCTAAAGATTTCCATTATCTCGCCCGTCGATTTGGTATCCAAATTTCCCGTCGGCTCGTCTGCCATGATGATTGACGGTTTCATCGCTATTGCCCGTGCTATCGCCACGCGTTGACGTTGACCGCCCGATAATTCGCTCGGCAAATGTTCTGCGCGGTCGTCCAATGATACTTTTTTCAGAGCGTCCATTGCCATTGAAAGTCTTTCCTTTGAACTCAAGCCCGCATAGACTGCCGGCAACGCCACATTTTCCAAGCTCGTCAACTTGGGCAGGAGATTAAAGTTTTGGAAGACGAAGCCGATAGTTTTATTTCTGATTCGCGCAAGTTCATCGTCGGAAAGCCCGCTGACTTCCTGCCCCAATAATTTATACGAGCCGACAGTAGGGCGGTCGAGACAACCTAAAATATTCATCAGCGTTGATTTGCCCGAACCGCTCGGTCCCATTAACGCGACGAATTCCCCTTCGTCAATGATTAAATCAACTCCGTTGAGCGCGGCGACTGTCTCCGAACCCATTTTATACAATTTCTTTACGCCCGTTATCGTGACGACGTTCGCCATAAAATTTTCTCCTTAAAAATTTTCTACCATGATAGCATAAAAAATCCTCCGCCTCAATTCAAGACAGAGGATTTTATTTTTCTCATTCCTCGTAACCTAATGACTTAGCTCGCTCAAAATCACTGCGGCTTAAATCTCGGCTGTATTTCCCGCGCAGATAATAAGCTTTAGCGTCGCCGTGATTCAGTTCAATATATCTGCTGATGTCTGCTATCGCTCGCTCATATTTGTTTAAACACGAATAGGATATGCTCCGATTAAAATATGCCTCCGATGATGAAGAATCCAGCTCGACGGCTTTGCTAAAATCCTCTATCGCCAATTCGTACATGTTTGAATTCATATGCACTTTGCCGCGCTTAATATATACTTCGCTGTCGTTGGGATTCAGCTCGATTAGGGTTTGTTGGTAAACTCAAGTGAAGTAAAAACATAGGAAGTTCTTTGAAAAAATGAATTTGAAAGAAGTGAACAACCTATGTCAAATTCATTTTACCACAAGGATTTAACTGACGCGCAATGGGCAAGAATAAAATTTCTGTTTGAGAAGCCCAAGAAAGTCGGACGCCCGACGCTTAATTCTAGAATGGTTCTTAACGGGATATTGTGGATAATGAAAAGCGGAGCGCGTTGGCGCGATTTGCCTACTCATTTCGGTAACTGGAACAGTATCTATCATAAATTCCGTCTCTGGTGCTCTCAAGGTCTTTTTGAACGACTGCTGAAAATTATCAACGACGAAGAGAGCAATACGACTTTGCTCGAAATTGATTCGACGTATTGCAAAGTTCATCAGAGTGCATGTTCGGGTTTGAAGAACCAGGCAATAGGCGTGTCGCGTGGCGGTAAAAACACCAAAATTCACGTCCTCATCAACGAAAAAATGCAAGTCTTAAATGTGATATTGAGTGGCGGACAAATTCATGACTCGGAACCAGTCGTCGAACTTTTTAAAGGTGTTGAGCTCAAGGGGAAAAAAGTTCTCGCAGACAAAGCTTACTCTACGGAATTTATTCGTTCTTACCTTCAAGGAAAAGGAGCCCTCGTTTGTATTCCCGACAAAATCAATTTCAAATTCAAGCACGATTTCGACTCCGAC
>JAFZIQ010000179.1 GCA_017554285.1 Selenomonadaceae bacterium | reverse complement strand
GTCAGCGTTGACGCCGACAAAGCTCACTACACCAAACCCGAAGAAGTCGTCGAATTCGTCAGCAAGACCGGTTGCGACTCTTTGGCTATCGCTATCGGCACCAGCCACGGCGCATTCAAATTCACGCCCGAACAGTGCACGCGCAATCCCGAAACCGGCGTTCTTGAGCCGCCCGAACTGCGCTTTGACATTCTCGCCGAAATCGAGAAACAAATCCCCGGCTTCCCGATTGTTCTTCACGGCGCATCTTCCGTTATTCCGAAATACGTCAAAATCATCAACGACAACGGCGGCAAACTTAAAGACGCTGTCGGTATTCCCGAAGACCAACTCCGCAAAGCGGCTAAATCGGCTGTCTGCAAAATCAACATTGACTCCGACCTCCGCCTTGCATTGACTGCAGGTATCCGCGAACACTTCGTACAATTCCCCGAACACTTCGATCCTCGTCAATATCTTGCTCCCGGTCGCGAATACATTAAAGAACTCGTTGCCCACAAGATTAAAAACGTTCTCGGTTCCGACGGCAGTGCACCGGCTATCATTGAACTCGCTAAAGAACTTAAGTAAGACTTTATCATCTCCTAAAAAAACCGCTCTCAAACTTTGGGGGCGGTTTTCGTTTTGCAAAGGAAAAAAATCTTTTGCGTCGAAAGTTTAGCGCGTGAAAAATGATTAGGAGGAAAAAATATTGGAAACATTTGAAATGGAACTCGGCGGCAGGAAATTAATCGTCGAAAACGGCAAGATGGCTAAGCAAGCCAATGGAGCGGTACTGGTTCGTTACGGCGATACGGCTGTGTTGGTTGCGGCAACCATGTCCGCCGAGCCGCGTGAGGGCGTCGATTTTTTCCCGCTGACTGTCGACTACGAAGAAAAAATGTATTCTGCAGGGAAAATACCGGGCGGCTTCATTAAGCGCGAAGGTCGTCCGCAAACCAGCGCGATTCTCAAAAGTCGGTTGATTGACAGACCGATTCGCCCGTTGTTCCCCGACGGTTTCAGAAATGACGTACAGATTATAGCGACGGTAATTTGTTTTGACGAAGATAACGCGCCCGAAATCGCGGGCATGATTGGTGCGAGTTGTGCGCTTTGCGTTTCGGATATTCCTTTCGGAGGACCGATAGCGGGCGTTCATGTCGGACGCATTGACGGCGAATTTATTATCAATCCGACTAAGGAGCAACTCGAAGTTTCGGAAATGGATTTAATCGTTGCAGGCTCAAAAGATGCAATCATGATGGTTGAGGCGGGCGTTAAGGAATTGCCCGAAGAAATTGTTCTTGAGGCGATTCTGTTTGGTCACGAGGAGATTAAAAAAATCGTCGCTTTCCAAGAAGAAATAAAAGCCGCCGTCGGCAAGGAGAAAAAAGATGTTCCGCTTTTCACGCCGGCTGAAGAAATTAGCGAGGCTGTTCGTGAACTTGCAATCGAGAAAATCGATAAAGCCATTCGCAATCCCGATAAATTGGCTCGCGAGGCGGCACTTGACGAAGTTAAGACTGAAGTTGTCGAAACTTTACTTGCCGAGAAATTCCCCGTCGAAGATTATCCGAACGCGGAAAAAGATATTGGCGCGGTGTTTTACAAACTGGAAAAAGAAGTCGTCCGCAAAATGATAACGCATGAAAAAATTCGCCCCGACGGACGCGAGCTTGAAGAAGTTCGTCCGATAACCTGCGAAGTCGGATTATTTGCGCGGACTCACGGGTCGGGACTTTTCACACGCGGGCAGACGCAAGTTTTAACGATAACGACGCTCGGAGCAATCGGCGACGAACAAATCATTGACGGTTTGGAGCCGGAATATACCAAGCATTATATTCATCATTATAATTTTCCCGGTTACAGCGTCGGCGAGGCAAGACCCGTTCGGAGTCCCGGTCGTCGTGAAATCGGGCATGGTGCTTTGGCTGAACGCGCTCTTGTTCCCGTTATTCCGTCGATTGAAGATTTCCCGTATACGATTCGGCTTGTCTCGGAAGTTTTGGAGAGTAACGGCTCCAGTTCAATGGGAAGTGTTTGCGGCAGTACGTTAAGCCTTATGCAGGCGGGTGTTCCGATTAAAAGACCTGTCAGCGGCGTGGCAATGGGCTTGGTTAAGGACGGCGACGCGCATACGATTTTGACTGACATTCAAGGTTTGGAAGATGCGCTGGGCGATATGGATTTCAAAGTCGCGGGCACGACCGAAGGCGTTACGGCAATTCAAATGGATATAAAAGTCGCGGGCATTTCGCGAGAAATTTTGAGTGACGCATTGGCACAGGCTAAACGCGGCAGGAGTTTTATTTTGGGCAAAATGCTTGAAGTTATAAGCGAACCTGCGCCCGATTTGTCGCCCTATGCTCCGCGAGTCAAAACGATTAAAATTGCCGTTGATAAAATTCGCGAAGTCATCGGCACGGGCGGCAAAATGGTCAACAGAATTATTGATGAAACGGGCGTTGATGTTGATATTCACGATGACGGACAAATTTTTATTACGTCGCGCAATGTCGAGGGTATTGACCGCGCAGTTCAAATGATTGAAGAAATTGTTCACGAGGTTAAAGTCGGCGAAGTTTTCGAGGGCACAGTTACGCGAATCATGGCAAGCGGTGCTTTCTTGGAAATTTTAATCGGCAAAGAAGGCATGTGTCACATTTCCCAGCTGTCCGATAAACGTATTCCGACGGTTGAAGACGCGGTTAAAGTCGGCGACAAACTCCAAGTTAAAGTTACCGAGATTGACGAAAAGGGCAGAATCAATGTCAGTCATCGCGTATTGCTCGAAGGTGATTCGCCGAAGCCGCCGAGAACTTTTGATAAACCCAAGACTTTTGATAAGCCCAAAACTTTCGACAAGCCCAAGACTTTTGACAAGCCCAAGACTTCCGAACGTCCGCGCAGTGACAATCCCAAAGCTAAACCGCGCAGTGAATCGCGGACGATTAAAGATTTTAAGGACTTGAAAAATGCTCGTGACGGCAGACACAGACGCGACAGATAATGTAGGGATTAGGGAACAGGGATTAGGGATTAGATTTTCTGTTCCCGGTTCCATGCTCCCTGACAACTAAGGAGGAATTTCAATGGCAACGATTGACAGGTTTAAGGAAGTAGTGGAAAGCGGCGTAATTGTCGACGCCGACGAAATGGAAGCCCCGCTCTCGCCGCAAATGAAGTATGATTACATGGCAGCTATCAACTCGATGCAACAGCTCGAAGATTTAAAAGCGGAAATGGAAACTCGCAAGAAGTCTCGCGCAAAATTGAGAGCGGAACTCTTGAAAAGTTGTTGCCAATCGATGAAGAAAATCGCCGAAGACGAAGACGGATTCTCGGTAAAAAAAATCGACGCGGTTATAAAAATGCTTTCGGATTGCCGCTACGAAGTTACGAAAATCGACAGCGCGGAGCGTGAGTCCGAAAAACTTGCAAAATTTGTTCGTAAGGGAGTAAGTGCGTAAATTAGCGCGGCGGTTTTTACGGAGGAGGAATTATGGAGAAAAAATTTTTAACTTATAAAATGGAAGTCAACGGGCTGTTGCAGGAAGTAAAATTCAGCGAAGAGACGATTGAAACGGTTTTTATGCCGTTCCTGCACGAACTGACCGATTTAAAAATGACAATGGACAGAAAAGTTATCGCATATTTGGTCGCGCCGCCCGGAGCGGGCAAATCGACGGTTGCGAAACTTTTGGAGCGTCTGAGTTATGAACGTTCAAATGAAGTCGATACAATTCGCGCACTCGGCATTGACGGTTACCAATTCACCAACGCTTACATGAATATTACAAACGTTGAACGCGACGGCAAACAAATTTTAATGCGCGATATAAAAGGTGCGCCCGAAACTTTCGACGTAGATTTATTGGTTGATAAAATTCGTGAGGCGCGGCAGGAAGGAACCGATTGGAACGTTTACGACCGCAAAATTCATGACGTGTTGCCCGATTATTGGAGCGTCGAGGAAGATATTTTGCTGATTGAAGGAAATTATCTTCTGCTGAAAGAGGCGGGCTGGACTAATGTCCGAGTTCTGAGCGATTATTCGGTCTTCATTGAGGCACCGCAAGATATTCTGCGCGAACGGTTGATTAATCGGAAAATTGAAGGCGGATTGTCTCGCGAAGATGCAGAAAGATTTTACGAGTTCAGTGACAGCAAAAATATCGAACGCGTATTAAAAAATTCTGCGCGGGCTGACGAGACTTGGAAACTTTTACCCAACGGCGACTTTGAAAAGCAATGCGGAATTAGGAATTCGTAATGCGTAATGAGAAAACCTTAAAGCTGAAAGCTGAAAGCTCTAAGCT
>JAFZIQ010000178.1 GCA_017554285.1 Selenomonadaceae bacterium | reverse complement strand
GGCGGGAATATACCAAGAGTAATTTCCATTAAGAGTTTTAATCGTGTCATTGCCGTCGCCCGCGTCTATCGTGATGTTTTTATAAGAATTATCATACTTACTCTCGACGACTATATAATCTCTGCCGCTCAAGGCTTGCACGTATCGATTTGAACTGCTTACTGTTATGCTGTCCGAACCAGACGTACCAGTTATTATGCTGTCTGCCATGTCGTCACTTCCTTTTTATAAATAAAGTATTTATCCGCGTCGAGTCGCTGTTATTGTCGTCCATAAAAATCCGCTCCTTCCCAAAACCTTTCCTAAAAATCATATCGTTAAATTTTTTGAGTATTATACAGCATTTATTTGAATAAAAAAAGGCAGTTAGAAACTTTTTCATTCTGGCGCACTTGGCTGTAATATGATATAGTTTCGGCAAGGAGGGTTGCGAATGTTTTTAACAACTTTACACCGCGTAAAATTTTTCGACACGGATACAATGGGCGTCGTACACCACTCGAATTATATTCGCTGGTTTGAGACGGGGCGCGTAGAATTTTTACGGACGCTCGGCATAGATTTAAATGAAATGATGAACGACGGCATTTTATTTCCGATAGTCGAAATCGGCGCGAAATTTCATGCACCTGCGCGGTTTGATGACGAATTGGAGATTGAGACGACCGCCGAAGCTTTGACTAAGGCGAAGATGAAATTTAATTACGTGATAAGGCGGCGCGGCGAGGAAAAAATTTTAGCGGAAGGCACTTCAACGAACGTCTTCACGAACGACGGGAAAATTTGCCGCTTGCCCGATAAATATTTCAGTAAACTTTCTAAGGGTTTATCATGAGCCGCAGATTTTTTATAAAGATATTAATCGCGCTGGGCTTATTTCCAAAAAAATTTGTCGAAGCTCACATGCCGCAAGACGGTTACGAGCCGTTGACTTCGATAAAATTTTTGCGGCAGATAATAACCAAAGATTCTCGGTCGTCGCGAATGATAATGTGGCAATCGGAGACGGCGGAAGATTTTAAAGTTGAGTGGCGACTTATCGGCGAAGAGACGGCGCATTTTTCGGAGGTCGTAAGGAACGATTTTATTTACTCCTGCGCGTTGGAAAATCTCAAGCCCGAAAGTCTTTATAACTTCCGAGTCGTGGCTGGCGAACGAGCGACTTCGTGGCAAAATTTGCGGACGGCGGGAGACGGAGCTTTTCAAATGATAATTTTCGCGGATTCGCAATGCGAGCACTATGAAATTTGGCAAAAGACAGCGGACACAGCTCATAAAAATTTTCCCGACGCTGAAATCTTTAGTGTTATCGGCGATTTAGTTGATAACGGCGAGGCGGATTATCAATGGCGTGCGTGGTATCTTGCGGCGGCAAATTTATTGACGGAAAGGATTTTCGCGCCTGTTATGGGCAATCATGAATGTTACGGAGTCGATTGGTTTAATGCACTTCCGACGGGATATTTAAATCAGTTCACTTTGCCCGATAACGGCTCAAAAAAGTTTTGCGGCTATTTTTATTCGTTTGACTATGGCGCGGCGCATTTCTTTATTCTGAATACGCAATTCACGGAGCTTGACAAGCTTAAACCGGGTTTGGAGTCCGCGCAGGAATATTTTTTTAGACGAGACGCCGCGCAGGTTAATCGCGATTGGAAAATTGTCTTCATGCACAAGGATATTTACGACTACGCGCAGGACAAATTCGACGACGACATTGCGGACAAATTTCTGGAGCTTTTTGACGAGTTGGAGATTGATTTGGTATTCACGGGGCATTTGCACACGTACAGAAATCGCGGTAAAATTTTTGCTAGGAAAAAATCTGCGCGTGGCACGACTTATATTTTATGCGGACGAGCTGGCGACCAGAAATATATTGAGCCGCACTCGGAAATTGACGACGTAACCTTTAAAAATCTGCGCGAGGAGCCGGAAAGTTTTATCGCGTTGAATATTTCGGCGTCGGAAATAAATTTAATCAGTCGCACAGTCGACGGGGAAATTTTAGACAGATTTACAATCAGGAAGGGAAGTTAAAATGAATTTGCAAGGCTTAATCGTCTGCCGCGATTTACTTAAGGAAGAAATATTTGGCGGCATAGCGGACAGATTTGAAATTGCCGCAAGGCTTATCGAAAAGGCGGAAATGCTCGGCTTGAGCGGCAATCTTTATCGTGCTTATCTGATTTATCTTTTAGCGCACGAACCGAATTTAATTTCTATTT
This sequence comes from Selenomonadaceae bacterium, assembly GCA_017554285.1. Lineage (GTDB taxonomy): Bacteria > Bacillota > Negativicutes > Selenomonadales > Selenomonadaceae > Quinella. The sequence goes on along the minus strand of JAFZIQ010000178.1, from coordinate 8,280 downwards.
CGATTGAGATGCGCGGCGGGAAAATTGGTAAAGACCTTCGCGAAGTTTTTAAGCACGACATAGAAATTTTATTGCCAATTCTGCGCGGTGAACTCGTTGGCGAATTAAAATTTTTAAATAACTACGAGCCGTCCGTTAAAAATGGCGATGAATCTTTTAATGAGCTGATTCGGCGTCTTGAAAAAGTTCGTGACGCAACGGAAATCGTCTACACGTTTATTGAACATTATCGGCGTTATGGCTACGGCGACATTGCGACTTATCGCGCATTTCGCTGGGATAAAAATATTATTGGCATTCGACACTTTGAAACGATAAAATTAAGCGATTTAATCGGCTACGCGCACCAGAAAGAACTTTTAATCGGAAATACGACCGCTTTTGTCAGCGGAAAGCCCGCAAATAATGTTTTACTTGTCGGCGCACGCGGAACTGGCAAATCTTCGAGCGTAAAGTCACTTGTCAACGAATATTATTCACAAGGCTTGCGTTTAGTGCAAATTACCAAGCCTCAGCTGAAAAATCTGCCGGAAATTATGGAGACGTTGCGGAAATTTATGAGCAAACGCTTTATAATTTTCCTTGACGACTTATCTTTTGAGGAATCGGAGTCGGAATATAAATATTTGAAGTCGGCGATTGAAGGCGGCGTTGAATCTCGTCCCGAAAATGTTTTGATTTATGCTACGAGCAACAGGCGGCATTTAATTAGGGAAACTTGGCGCGACCGCAGTGAGGAGCATGAAGAACTTTATCGCGACGACAGTTTGAACGAGACGATTTCTTTATCGGACAGATTTGGGCTGATTGTTCATTATTATGCGCCGACGCAAGCGGAATATCTTGAAATAATTCGTAGTATGCTTAAAAAGCAAGGCATAGAGCTTGAAGATGAAGATTTGCGACTTGAAGGCTTGCATTGGGAAATGTCGCATTCTGGACGCAACGGGCGCACGGCTCAGCAATTTGTAAATCATTATTTAGGGCAAAGGTGATTTTATGGTTTATCTTGTGGGCGCGGGCGCGGGAGACGCAGGACTTTTGACGCTGAAAGCTCGCGACGTTTTGGAAATTGCGGACGTAGTGATTTATGACAGGCTTGCTGACGATTCAATCTTAAATTTCTGCGCGGGCGCGAAAAAAATTTACGTCGGCAAAGAGGCGGGCAAACATACATTAAAGCAATCGGAAATAAATCAACTTTTGGTTGATGAGGCGCGGAAAAATAAAATTGTTGTACGATTGAAGGGCGGCGACCCGTTTGTATTCGGACGCGGTGGCGAAGAGGCACTTTATCTGCGCGAAAACAATCTACCCTTTGAAATTATTCCCGGAATCACGAGTGCAATAGCAGTTCCGGCTTATGCGGGCATTCCGGTCACTCATCGCGGGCTTGCAACGAGTTTTGCGGTTATCACAGGGCATGAAGACCCGACTAAGCCCGAATCAACGATTAACTGGGAAAAAATTTCTACGGCGGTCGATACGCTGATTTTTTTAATGGGAATTGCCAATTTGCCGCAAATCGTTCAAAAACTTATCGAAAACGGACGCAATCCCGATACTCCCGCTGCGTTGATTCGCTGGGGAACCAAACCCAATCAAGAAACACTTATCACGACTTTAAAAGAGGCTCCGAAAGCCAAAATTTTACCGCCCGCAATATTTATCGTCGGTGATGTCGTCAATCTGCGCGAGCAACTTCAATGGTTTGATAATAAAATCCTGTTCGGTAAAAAAATTTTGGTGACACGTGCAAGAATTCAAGCCTCGAAACTTTCAAGGGCATTAAAAGATTTGGGCGCGGACGTTATCGAATGTCCGACAATAAGAATCGCTCCGCCTTCCGATAATTACGCGGCGGCTGACGACGCTATTAAAAATCTGCGCGATTTCGACTGGATAATCTTTACCAGTGCCAACGGCGTAGAAAAATTCTTTGAACGACTTAAAATTCACGGTTTGGATGCAAGGGCTTTAAATAAAGTTGCGGCTATCGGCTCGGCGACGGCTGAAAAACTTTCAAACTTCGGTATAATCGCTGATATTGTTCCGAAAAATTTTATAGCTGAAAGTTTAGCTGATTCCCTTAAAAATCTCGTTCCAAATAAAAAAGTTCTTATAGCCAGAGCTGAAATCGCCCGCGAAGTTCTTCCCGATTCATTAAAAAGTTTCGGCGCGGTGGTTACTGTCGTTCCGATTTATAAAACTGTTCCCGAAGTTCCCGCGCAGATTAATTTCGATTCGATTGACTTAATCACGTTTACAAGTTCATCGACCGTAGAAAATTTTATCAATATTTACGGTGTCGAACACTTAAAAAATATTCCGTCCGCCGCAATCGGTACGATAACCGCGCAAACTTTAGAAAAATTCGGCGTAACGTCTGTCATTATCGCCAAAGAATTTACGATTGGCGGTCTCGTCGACGTAATTAAAAATTTTTACGGAGGCGAACTGTTTTGAATCTTATTAAAAAGAAGGGACTTACAGGTATTGACAAAGGCGAAATTGACACGTTTCTTACTGAGAAAAATTTTATCGGGTTGAATAATTCGCCGCGCTCCGAAAAGATTACAGTTTCGCTTACTTCTTATTTGCCGCGAATAAACGACGTTAAATATACGATTTATTCCTTACTTAATCAAACTTTTCCGCCCGATAAATTGATTCTTTGGCTCGACGAAGATTCTTTTCCGCAACGTGAGGAAAATTTGCCGCGTGATTTATTGGAGCTTAAAAATTTCGGTTTGACAATCGATTGGTGTGAAAATCTTCGTCCGTATAAAAAATTGATTCCCGCGCTCGAAAAATATCCCGATGATATTATTGTCACGGCAGATGACGACCTTTTTTATCAGCCCGATTGGCTTAAGATTCTTTACTACGAGCATTTAAGAAATCCCGATTGCGTCATTGCTCATCGTGCTTATCGAATTCGACTTAACGCGCAAAAAATTGTTTATCCTTATGATAATTGGCAGAAGGAAATACTTTCCGCGAAGTCACTTTACGGAAATTTTTTTACGAGCGGTTCGGGAGCTTTATTCAAGAAAAAATTTTTTCATGATGATATTTTGAGGCGCGAACTTTTTATGAAACTCTCGCCGCTTGCAGATGATCTTTGGTTTTGGGCTATGACTGCTTTAAACGGCACGAAAATTAAAATTCCAAACGAACCTTTGAGAGATTTAATTTATGTCGACCTCGATACGCAACTGAGCGGAAAAACTTTATGGTCGGAAAATAAAACTCAAAATGATATTCGGCTCCGCCAAATCATGGAATATTATCCCGCCTTGCTTGATATATTGATTCGCGAGACGGCAGAATTTAAACCTTATGTATCCGTTGTAATGCTGATAAAAAATCAAGATATACTGATTGAATGCATTGAAAATATTTTCCGGCAAAAATTTCCCGACTTTGAGTTGCTCCTCATTAATATCGGCTCGTATGTTGAAACTTCTCCGTTACCTGCGAATTTTCAGTTCATAAATTATCCCGGCGGCTCCATAACAGCGACATTAAATCTCGGTTTACAAAAATCCGCAGGCGAATATATTTTGTTCATTGATGAGGATACAATTCTTCCAAAAAATGCCCTTGAAATTATTGCTCAAATTACTGATGATTCAAAGGCGGACGTAATTCATTTCGCAGGGCACAAACGATTTGACGACGAAAAATTTATTTTTGACGATTCACTCGATTTTGAAGATGATAATCCTATTTTATTTAACGAGTCGCAACAAAATCGTGCTTTGCTTTGGTTACAAAATAAATTAAGCGGCAGACTCGATACAAAAATTTTTAAACGGGCATTTTTAGCCGAACACGAAATAAATTTTGACAATGACCTTGCAGAATTTTTGTTTCAAGCTCTGATTTCAGCTAAAAAATATTTTATTGTGCCGCAAGCTTTTTGTTCAATCAGGAATGAGGAATGAAAAAATGAAGAACGAAGATTCTCCGCCTGAAAAGATTGACGACAACGAACCGATTAAAATTACTGACGCCTCTCAACATAAGGTTTTTCGCAGTAAAAAATTCCTGAATAACGATTCCGATTCCCAAAATCAATCCCAACAACTTAAAAAACGCAAATTTTCTCATGCGGAAACAAGCGGTATCGCTATTTCAGCCGTCATGCTCGTCTACAGCCTTTCCGAAGAAGATAAACCGCTGTTTTTCCTGTCGACTTCGCTTTTAATTTTCCTGTTGCGCCCGCTAATCGGTGCTCTCTTCGGCAAATACAATCGCGCAGTCCAAAATGCACTTCACAGTTTCAGTTTGGTACTCTTTATCGGCGCGTTAATCTTCCTCTTCCTTTGAAATTGGACAATTCGCGGCGTCAATGCTATAATCCCCGCGTTAAAACTTAAATGAGGTGAGACAGTGGAAGAATTAAATTTTGGACAGGGTAAAATTATCCCCGTCAATCTCGAACACGAGATGAAATTTTCTTACATAGATTACGCAATGTCGGTTATCGTCTCTCGCGCTCTGCCGGACGTTCGTGACGGCTTAAAGCCCGTTCATCGCAGAATCCTTTACGCTATGCAGGAAGCCGGCATGACAAGCGGCAAGCCGTATAAAAAATCTGCCCGTATCGTCGGTGAAGTCTTGGGTAAATATCATCCGCACGGCGATACTTCCGTTTACGACGCGATTGTTCGTATGGCGCAGGATTTTTCTATGCGTTATCTGCTTGCCGACGGGCACGGTAACTTCGGTTCGGTCGACGGAGACCCCGCCGCTGCCATGCGTTATACCGAAGTCCGCATGTCAAGGATTTCCGAACTCATGTTGCAGGACATTGATAAGGAAACCGTCGATTTCGTCCCGAATTACGACGAATCACTTAAAGAACCCGCAGTTTTGCCCGCCAAATTCCCGCAACTGTTGGTAAACGGCACTTCGGGTATCGCAGTGGCTATGGCAACCAATATTCCGCCACATAATATCGGCGAAGTCATTGACGCGACACTTTATTTAATCGATAACCCCGACGCTCCGACCGATGATTTAATTAAAATCGTTAAAGGTCCGGATTTCCCGACCGCCGCGCTTATTATCGGCAGAGAAGGTATCCTCGACGCCTACAGAACGGGGCGCGGCTCCATTAAAATGCGGGCGCGTACTTCGATTGAGAAAATTCCTAACGGTAAATCAAGAATCGTCGTTACCGAATTGCCCTATCAAGTCAACAAGGCGCGGCTTATAGAAAAAATTGCCGATCTTGTTCGCGATAAGACTATCGAAGGCGTTACCGACCTGCGCGACGAATCCGATCGCGAAGGTATGCGTATTGCTATCGATTTAAGACGCGACGTTACCCCTCAAATTATCCTGAATCAGCTTTTCAAGCATACTCAACTGCAAGATTCGTTCGGCGTCATAATGCTCGCCCTTGTCGACGGCAAACCGCAAGTCCTTAACCTTAAAGAAATCATCACTTACTACATAAAACATCAAAAAGAAGTCATTACGCGCAGAACTCGCTACGATTTGGCTAAGGCTAAGGCTCGCGCTCATATTTTGAAGGGTTTGACGACCGCCGTTAAAAATCTCGACCAAGTTATCAAAATCGTCCGCCAAAGTCCCGCCGTAAACGACGCCAAAGCCGAGCTTATTAAAAATTTTAACTTCAGCGACGCGCAGGCTCAAGCGATTTTGGATTTACGCCTTCAAAAACTCACGGGGCTTGAACGCGACAGGTTGGAAAGCGAATATAAAACCGTTTTGGACGCTATCAAGTCTTTTTACGCGATTTTGAGCGACGAAAAGAAGATTTTGCAGATTATTAAGGACGAACTCACCGTTGTTAAAGAAAAATTCAACGATGAACGCCGTACAGAGATTGTAGCCGAAGAGCTGACCGCATTTGAGGCGGAAGATTTGATTAATGACGATGATATTGTCGTTACGCTTACTCACAGCGGCTACGTTAAGAGAATCGACCTCTCAACCTATAAAAAACAAAAACGCGGCGGCGTCGGCGTGACCGGTATGGGTACTAAGGAAGAAGATTTCGTCGAACATATTTTAATCACCACGACGCATCACACAATTTTATTTTTCACGAACAAGGGCAAAGTTTTTAACCTTAAAGCCTATCAAATCGCCGAATCGGGGCGAACTGCCAAAGGAATTCACATCAGCAACCTTTTGCAAATAGAATCGGGCGAAAAAATCACCGCTTTAATCAAAGTTAAGGACTTCGACCCCACTCGTTATCTTTTTATGGCGACCAAAAAGGGTATAGTCAAGAAAACTCAGCTTTCCGAGTTCAGTTCCATGATGAAACGCGGCATGTTGGCTATTAATCTCGATAAAGATGATGAACTTATCGGCGTAAAGTTCACTGAGGGCGAACGCTATATCATTCTCGGCACCGCGCAGGGTATGGCGATTGCTTTTGCTGAGGAAGAAGTCCGCTCAATGGGCAGAAGTGCTCGCGGCGTTCGCGGAATCACTCTTAAAAAGGGAGATCGCGTTATCGGTATGGATAAACTTAAAAAAGGCGCGGAAGTTTTAACCGTAAGCGAAGAAGGTCTCGGTAAACGCACACCGACCGAAGAATATCGCTCGCAATCTCGCGGCGGCAAGGGCTTAATCAATATGAAAGTCACGGAAAAGACCGGCGAAGTCGTCGGAATTAAAGTTGTGACGCCCGAACAGGAACTTTTGCTTATTACTACCGAAGGTTTCGTTATTCGGACAAGTATTTCCGAAATCAGCTCGTTCAGCCGCAATACTCAAGGCGTTATGCTCATGAAGACTAAGGAAGATGATAAAGTTGCCTCGTTGGCGACCGTAACTCTTAAAAACGATTAATTTTTCAAATCTGGCTCGCTTATGCGGGCTTTTTTTGTTAAAATCTGCTCGGAAGGTGATTATCTTGAAATATAAACTTTTAGCTCTCGATATGGACGGCACGCTTTTAAATTCGCAGAAAAAAATTACTCCGCGAACCAAATCCGCCATTAACGAACTTATTCGGCGCGGAATTTATGTTGTAATCAGTACCGGACGCGATTTAGCCGAAGTCAGCGACTACCAAAACGACTTTAAGGGCATGAAGTACGCTATTCTGATGAGCGGCGGACTAATTTTCGATTTTTTTAATGACAAACCCGTTAAAGTTCACGGTCTCGACGAAGAAACTATCTTTAAGCTTATCGATTTCGGCTTGGAAGTCGACGCCATGATTCATTTGCACACGATAAGGCAATCAATCGCTCGCGAAGTCGATATTCAGAACATGTCGGCGTTCGGCATGGGTATTTATCAAGAAATGTTTAACAGAATTTGCACACGTTGCACTGATTGCAAGGATTTTGTACGTTCACACAGCGGCGAAGTCGTTAAAGTCAATCTCTATCACCGCGATAAAGCCTCCAGAGATAAAAATTTCGCTCGCATTCAGCCTTTGAACCTCTCTATCAGTTTCGCGGAGGCTTTTAACCTCGAAATGTCGCCCGAAAACATTACTAAAGGCTCCGGACTCGTCGAATTGTGCGATTTCCTTAATATTGATATTGCAGAGACCATTGCAGTCGGTGACGCTCCTAACGATAAAGAAATTCTCCAAATCGCAGGTGTCGGCGTCGCTATGGGCAATTCTAACGACGAAATTAAAAAAATCGCCAACTTTATCACTCTCGATAATGATAATGACGGCGTTGCTGTCGCTATCGACAAATTTTTTCCCGCGTTGTAAAATATTTCGCAAGGAGTGATTGTTATGGAAGGTTATAATATTAAACTCGTTTGGGACGATGAAGCTAAGGTTTGGATGGCGACAAGTGATGATATTCCGGGACTGATTCTTGAGGAAGAGTCGGCAGATAAATTGATTCAGCGAGTAATTATCGCCGCGCCCGAAATTATCGAATTAAATGGCGTCGATAAGAGACAAGATTTTTATTTCCATTGCAACAGACATGAAAGAGTGAGTTTGGCATAAATGGCAGAGTACGAGAAGAAAGTTAGGAATATTTTATCCGAATACGGTTGCAAATTCATGCGTCACGGCAAGGGCGACCATGATATTTGGTTTAGTCCAATTACAAACAGAAAAATTGTTGTAGACGGGAAGATTAAATCACGTCATATAGCAAATGAAATCATGAAACAAAGCGGAATCAGCTATCGTTTCTAAAAATATCGTACTTCGTCGCGCAAAAATACCGCCGCTCATTGAGAGTGACGGTTTTTTTATTACACCTTGAAAATATTTTCGCTGTCGTATTCGGCAATGTGTTCGTCGTGCGT
>JAFZIQ010000177.1 GCA_017554285.1 Selenomonadaceae bacterium | reverse complement strand
GTCACGACCGTAACGAACTTAAAATTCTTCGCCGCCGCCCGAATCATCGCCGGTCCGCCAATGTCGATATTTTCTATCGCGTCCTCAAGCGTGACGTTAGGCTTGCGAATCGTCTTCTTAAACGGGTACAAGTTCACGACGACAAGATCAATCGCCTCAATGCCGTTCTCCGCCATTTGCTGAACGTGTTCGGGATTGTCGCGCACTGCCAAAATCCCGCCGTGAATTTTCGGATTGAGAGTTTTGACACGCCCGTTCATAATTTCGGGAAAGCCCGTCAAATCGCTGACGTAAGTAACGGGAATGCCCGCCGCTCGAATCGCTTTACCCGTGCCGCCCGTGCTGATAATTTCGACGCCGCTCTTGCTGAGTTTCCTCGCAAATTCTACCACATCAATTTTGTTGGACACGCTGATTAATGCACGCTTGATTTTCATTTTGTCTCCTCCTATTTCAACTTTCCGACCGACGATTTTAAGTCGCCCTTCGATAAATAATTTAATCGCCAAAGGATAAATTTTATGTTCCTGTTCCAAGACTCGCGCCGCCAAAGTTTCTTCGGTATCGTCTTCCTTGACTTCGACCGCCGCTTGTAAAATTATCGGTCCGGAATCTGTGCCTTCGTCGACGAAATGAACCGTGCAACCCGATACTTTCGCGCCGTAAGCCAAAACGTCTCTGTGCGCGTGTGCTCCGGGAAATGCCGGCAGTAACGACGGGTGAATATTCATAATGCGTCCTTCGTAACGACGAACGAAATCTGCACTCAAAATCCTCATGAAGCCCGCCAAAATTACTAAGTCGACGCCCTTAAGGTGTCTTAAAAGTTCAGCCTCGAAATCTGCGCGGTTGGAAAAATTTTTCCTGTCTATGCAGATATTTTCAATGTCCGCTTTTTCGGCTCGCTCCAATGCTCCGACATTCGGCTTATCGGTCAGCACGATTGATATTTCCGCCTTCAAGTAACCGCTTTGAATCGCGTCGATTATCGATTGCAAATCCGTACCGCGCCCCGAACATAAAACGCCTAACTTAATCACCAAACTCACCTCCGTTAATCGTGACGCCTTCGCCCTCGACGACGCGCCCTATTTTATAAAACTCCTCAAAATTCTCGTTAAGGTGCGAAGTCAAATCGTCAACAGCCGCCTCGTCAACAATTAAAATCATGCCGATACCGCAGTTAAACGTTCTGAACATTTCGCGGCGCGGAACATTGCCCCATTCCTGTAAGAGCTTAAAAATTTTCGGGACAGCCCAAACGTCGGCATTAATCGTTACGCCTAAACCTTCGGGCAGAGCGCGTGGAATGTTATCGTAAAAGCCGCCGCCCGTTATGTGAATCAAGCCGTGAATACTTTCGCCAAAATTTTTTATAATCGGCAAGCAAGTTTTCGGATAAAGTCGCGTCGGCGTCAAAAGTTCTTCGCCCAAAGTTTTATCATCAGAAAATTTTTCATCGCCGTTAAATCCCATGCGCTCGAAGACAATTTTCCTAACAAGACTAAAGCCGTTAGAGTGTAAGCCGCTCGAAGGCAAGCCGATTAAAATATCTCCGACTTTAACCCGCGCAGAAGTTATCAGCGATTTCTTTTCGACGACGCCGACCGCAAAGCCCGCAATGTCATATTCGCCTGCAGGATAAAAGCCGCTCATCTCAGCCGTTTCGCCGCCGATTAATGCGCAACCCGATTCCTTACACGCATTGGCAACGCCGCGAACAATTTCGGCAACCTGCGCGGGATTCAATTTGCCGACCGCCAGATAATCCAAAAAAAATAACGGCTCGGCTCCCTGAACCAAAATATCATTAACGCACATTGCAACCGCGTCTTGCCCGATTGTGTCATGCTTATTGAGTTTGAACGCGATTTTTAATTTAGTGCCTACGCCGTCCGTGCCCGATACCAAAATCGGCTCGTCATAATTTTTCAGTGCAAAGAGTCCGCCGAAGCCTCCCAAATCGCCCAAAACTTCTTCGCGGTAAGTCGAACGAACAAAATTTTTTATCAATCGAACAGATTCGTTGCCCGCGTCAATGTCGACGCCCGAATCTTTATAAGTCATTTGCTCCATTAATAATTCTCCCTAAAATATTCTATCGTGAGTTTCAAACCATCCTCAAGCTTAACGGTCGGTTGCCAATTCAATTTCTCTTTAGCCAAATCAATCACGGGACAACGCTGCGTCGGGTCATCGCTCGGCAACGGTCGATAAACTATCTTTGACTTACTGCCCGTCAACTTCAAAACCAGCTCGGCAAGTTCAAGCATTGTGAATTCGCCGGGATTTCCAAGATTAACCGGTCCGATAAAGCCTTCAACGTTCATCATTTTGACAATCCCGTCAATCAAATCATCGACGTAACAAAAACTGCGCGTCTGAGTTCCGTCGCCGTAAACCGTTATATCTTCGCCCTTCAATGCTTGCACAATAAAATTCGAGACGACTCGCCCGTCATTTGCCGTCATACGCGGACCGTAGGTGTTAAAAATCCTAACAACACGAATATCCAAACCGTGCTGCCTGTGATAGTCAAAGAAAAGAGTTTCGGCAGTACGCTTGCCCTCGTCGTAACAGGCGCGAATGCCGATAGGATTGACTGCCCCGCGATAACTTTCGGGTTGCGGATGAACTTTCGGGTCTCCGTATACTTCAGACGTGCTCGCCTGCAAAACCCGCGCATTATTCTGTTTGGCTAAATCCAGAGAATTTAACGCGCCCATAACATTTGTTTTAATCGTGCGGACAGGGTCGCGCTGATAATGTACGGGACTTGCGGGACATGCCAAGTTGAAAATCCAATCTACCTCCGCATAAATCGGTTGAACTACATCGTGGCGCATAAGTTCAAAATTCGGATTGCTTAAAAGGTGTGCGATATTCTTTTTCTTGCCCGTAAAAAAATTGTCAAGGCAAATAACTTCGTGCCCGTCTTTGATAAGTCTGTCGCAAAGGTGTGAGCCGATAAAGCCCGCGCCGCCCGTTACCAAAGCTCTTTTTCCCAAAATAAACACCTCGCAAAAAATCAAAGGGGACAAGGGAAAATCTAATCCCTTATCCCCCGAAATTTCAATAACGTTTTCTTATAACTTCATACATTCCCCATTCAATCGGCGTGTCGCTGGGGTGTACCTCCCCGCTGTAGCCTTGAGAATTATCAAAGCGAACGTCAACGCCGACGCCTCTGAAATCAAAAAAATTGTAATCAAGATAATGCGAAGTGCCGTATTCGTCACGCATCTTGAGAGTCGCGGAGCTGATAAACATATCGCCTTCCCGATAGAAGTTAATTGTCTCTGTCATTATGTAGCATACCCAACCCGTTGCGTCCGATTTGCCGACGTAAACATCTTCCGCTTCAGCCTTGACGCTCGCGCAGATTATCATTCCGACAATCGCTGCCATAAAAAATTTTTTCAACAATGTTATTTTCCCCTTACATAGTCAAACGATTTAACATTTCTTTATAAGCCTCTTGAACGCCGCCCAAATCTTGACGGAAACGATCTTTATCAAGTTTCTCGTGCGTCACAATATCCCAGAAGCGGCAGTTATCGGGAGAAATCTCGTCCGCAAGAATAACTTCGCCGTCAAAGCGTCCGAATTCCAACTTGAAGTCAATCAAGTCAACATTCTTAGCCTTAAGGAGTTCGCGCAGAATCGTATTGACGGAAAAAGCAATGTGTTCCATTTGATTCAGTTCTTCAATCTTCGCCAAGTCCAATGCCATAATGTGATAGCGATTGAGCATCGGGTCGCCGAGTTCGTCGCTCTTGTAATAATATTCGACAATGGGAACTGTCAGCTGCGTACCTTCCTCAAGTCCGAGACGCTTAACCAGTGAACCCGCAACGATATTGCGAACGACGACTTCAAGCTTAATCATATCGAGACGTTTAACAATCATTTCGCGCTCGCCGATTTTCTCAACGAAATGAGTTTTGATTCCTCTGTCTTTGAGTTGCTTGAAGAAAAATTCGCTGATTTTGTTGTTGATAATGCCCTTGCCCTCGATAATGTCATGCTTCGCGCCGTTGCCAGCCGTAGCGTCGTCCTTGAAGTAAACCAACAACTCGTTGGGATTGTCGGTCTCAAAAACGGATTTAGCCTTGCCTTCGTAGAGAAGATTTCCCTTAATCATCTTAAAACCTCCTATAAATTAAAACGTTCAAAAATCATATCGACATGGCGCAGGAAAAATTTGTAGTCGAAACAATCGGCAATTTCTTCTGCGCTGAGGTATTTCGTAATATCGGGGTCGTTTGCAATATTGGTTTTAAAATCTTCGCCTTCCATCCAACGTTTCATGGCGTTGCGTTGAACCCATTTATAAGCATCTTCGCGCAGGACGCCCTTGCTTACAATCGCCAACATAAGCCGCTGACTGTAAATCAATCCGCCCGTGCGATTCATATTATGCAACATTGCTTCGGGATAAACAAGAAGTTTGTCGACAATATTTGTAATTTTTCTTGTGCAGTAGTCGACGTTGATAGTCGAGTCGGGCAAAATGACGCGTTCAACCGAACTGTGCGAAATATCGCGTTCGTGCCAAAGGGTAATGTCTTCCATTGCGGCAAGTGCATTTCCTCTGACAAGGCGAGCCATACCCGCGACACGCTCACAATTAATCGGATTGCGTTTATGCGGCATTGCGGAGGAGCCTTTTTGTCCCGGCGAAAAATATTCTTCAGCCTCGCGCAGGTCGGTACGTTGAAGGTTGCGAATTTCCGTAGCGATTTTTTCCAATGTGCTTGCGACGATTGCCAAAGTCGTCATATATTCGGCATGGCGGTCGCGCTGAATAACTTGCGTTGCCAAGCGGACGGGCGTTAAATCCAATTTCTTGCAAACCAATTCTTCAATCTTCGGGTCGATATTTGAATAAGTGCCGACTGCGCCGCTGAGTTTACCGACGCTGACAATTTTTTTTGCATGTTCGACGCGCTCAATATCCCGTTCGATTTCCGCACTCCAAAGCAAAAGTTTAAGCCCGAAAGTCATCGGTTCCGCGTGAATACCATGCGTTCTGCCTATGCAAGCCGTGTGTTTGAATTCGACTGCGCGGCGTCTCAAAACTTCGCGGAACTTTTTCAAGTCGTCAAGGATAATTTCCGCCGAACGTTTCATCATCAGACAAATCGCAGTGTCTTTAACGTCGCTGGAAGTCAAGCCCTTGTGAATATATTTCGAGTCTTCGCCGACGTATTCGCCGACGCAAGTCAGAAAAGCGATAATGTCATGGTGAGTGACGGCTTCGATTTCGTGAATGCGTTCGAGATTGAAATCGGCTTTGGCACGAATATTCTGCGCGGCGGCAAGCGGAATTTCTCCGAGTTCAGCCATAGCGTCGCAAGCGGCAAGTTCAACGTCAAGAATTGTTTGCCATTCATTTTCAATCGACCAAAGTTTTCCCATTTCCGGCAAGGTGTAGCGTTCAATCATATTTCTTCCTCCTTCTTTAGCTTTAAGCTTTAAGCTTTGAGCTTAGAGGGTTTTTCCTTAAAGCTTAAAGCTTACACCTTAAAGCTTTTATATATCTAAGTAATAATGCGTCGACAAATCGACAAGTTCATCTGCAACGAGTGAATGGAATCCCGCGAATGATAAATTTTCAGCTTGCGCGGAGAAAGTATAATGCCCGACTGCCCACGCCGCAACTTGTTGAGTCTCGGAAATTTTTGCAATGTAAATCGTCGTGCCCGTCGAAGTATCCACGCGCCATTTAACGCCCGTAATGCCGCTTATATCTTTAAGTGCCTCGCCGTCAGCCCGCTTGTGAGTTCTTACCGATAATGAAATTGTCGGCTCCCACCTGCGCCCGTAGCGGACTTCAACGATACCGGGTTGCGCATAAATTGCCGTGATTTCATAGCCCGATTTTTTCGGCATGTACAACGGGATAAAATGAACTGTTTGAACTACCTCCGCGAAATTCGCATAAATACTTTTCTGGTCGGGAATGGTAACGATTTCGGTTGTACGAGGCGTAACGGGCGGTTGATAAGTTTCATAAGTTTCCGTAGTCTGAGGCGTTATCGAAACTTCTGGAGTTATCGGCTCGACTTGCGGCGGCTCAATCGGTGTAGGCTCAATCGGCGTCGGTTCAATCGGCGCAGGTTCATTGGGGTCGATTATGATTGTCGACTCGTCATTTGGTTTGTTATCGCTGCGTTTATTGCTCTCGGCAAGCCGACGTTCATTATCTTTTTCCTTTTCCTTGCGTGTCTGTTTAAGTTTTTTCTTGCGTTCCTTTATTTCCTTGTCGGTTTCTTGAGTGCGCTCGGTTGAAATTTTTTCGGTCAGCGCGGGATTTATATCGTTAAGCGTTTCATCTTCTCCCGATTTTTCCTGCTCCGCCGCTATCAGTGCCAATTCTTTATCTTCCTCTGCCGCTTGAGTTACGCAAGGAATTTGAATCGCCGCCAATATCATCAGCATTGCGATTTTCTTTTTGAAGTCCAAAAATATTCCTCCTGCCAATTTTAACTTTGCGCTGATTATAATTCATAACAAAGCTTATAGCAACAAAAAAGGCGGAGGCTTTCGCCTCCGTCTCTGTTATATTTGAGAATTGTTTAATTTAATCATGTCTCACCTTCCTGTTGCCGATGCTTGGTGGGCACCGCAAGAAATTTTTGCCGCCGACCAAGATGAGGGGACATCTTTTCGGCTTTGTGGCGTTTATATGTTTTAATAGGATTAACGAGAATTATATTTGAGAATGATTAGAGGATTATTAGAATGAAATTAAATTTTGTAGCAAAACTTCTGCCAAACCTGCGCTTAACTGTAGCAGAAATTTTTTTTGTTTGCAAGTCAACGTTCAAAAATTTTTCAGTCGCCATGAAAAAATACTGTATTCAATCCCGCGCAGTCTTGAAAATATTTTATATGCCTAATATAATATGCGGCAGTTATTTTACAGCAAGACGATTTTTGAAAGGATGAATTGGAATTGGCGAACGTCGACAAGGAAGCACTTGCCCTGCATAAAACTCATCGCGGTAAGCTCGAAGTAAGGAGCAAAGTTCCGCTTAAAACAAATAAAGATTTGACGCTTGCATATACGCCGGGCGTCGCGGCTCCCTGTCTTGAAATTAAAGATGACTTCGATAAAATTTATGACTATACAAATCGCGGCAATTTGGTTGCGGTCGTCACGAACGGCACAGCAGTTTTGGGCTTGGGCGATATAGGCGCGGGCGCGGGCTTGCCCGTCATGGAAGGCAAGGCGATTTTATTTAAAGGTTTTGCGGGCGTTGACGCGATTCCGATTTGCCTTAATACAAAGAGTGTTCCCGAAATCATCAAGACAATTCAGCTTATGGCTCCGAGTTTCGGCGGCATTAATCTTGAGGACATCAAGGCTCCCGAATGTTTTGACATTGAACACGCTTTGAAAGATTCGGTTGATATACCCGTTTTCCACGATGACCAACACGGCACGGCTATTGTTGTTGCGGCGGCTCTGATTAATGCACTCCGCCTTGTCGGGAAAAAGTTTGAGGATATAAAAGTTGTTGTCAACGGCGCGGGCGCGGCAGGCATGGCGATAACCTATTTGATTCAGAAGATGGGCGCGAAAAATGTTTTGCTTTGTGACTCGACCGGCGCGATTTACGAAGGACGCGGCAAGGGCATGAATCCTTATAAAGATCAAATTGCCGCCGTCACGAACTTTGATAAAGAGGCGGGAAAACTCGTTGACGTAATTCACGGCGCGGACGTATTTATCGGCGTATCGAAGGCGAATCTTTTAACCGAAGAAATGGTTAAGATGATGAACAAGGACGCGATAATTTTGGCAATGGCAAATCCCGTTCCCGAAATTATGCCCGATAAGGCTAAGGCGGCGGGAGCTCGCGTCGTAGCGACGGGACGCAGTGATTTTCCGAATCAAGTTAATAATCTGCTGGCATTCCCCGGCATTTTCAGAGGAGCTTTGGACGTTCGGGCAACCGACGTTAATGAATCAATGAAAATCGCGGCGGCTTATGCGATAGCCTCACTCGTCAGCGACGAAGAACTTAACGAAGAACACGTTATCACGACGCCTTTCGATGAAAGAGTTGCTCCGACGGTTGCGGCGGCTGTTGCCAAAGCGGCTATTGATTCGGGCATTGCTCGCAATAAAAATGTTACTCCCGAAGAAGTCGCTCAACATACTCGCGACCTCTTGAAGACAATTAGAAATTAGGAATGCGCAATGCGTAATTAAAAACGTCATCATTGCGAATTACGCATGAAGTATTACGAATTGCATTTCTGTGCTCGTAGTCGAGTGGATAAGACGTTAGCCTCCGAAGCTAAAGAGCGCGGGTTCAACTCCCGCCGAGCACGCCAATAAGAAAAAAACAGCGGTTCCGTTAATCTCGGAGCCGCTTTTGCGTTTCTAAAAGTCGTAGCGAACGCCCGCGAATAAGCCGCGCAGATTGAAATTGCTTGAATCGCCGCCGCGTCGCAACTTGAAATTAATTTCTCGCCAACCCGCGCTTATCGAAAAATTTTTCTGCGGGAAATATTTTATGCCCGATTCAAAATCTGTAACGTGCCCGCGTCGTCCGAGCGGCAAGCCGGAAAATTGAGTATAAATATCGAGGCGCGGTTTAATCCTCATGTAAAGATTTACTCCGACGCTCGGCAGGACGGCAAAATTTTCATTGACAGCGTTAAGCGAAATATTCCATTCAATCCCCGTGCCCATTAATGAAAAAATTTCCTTGTCGAATTTAAGCTTGAAAAAATCATTATCGATACAGTCAACCGAAATGTTTTTATGCTTGATAATAAATTCGGGAGTCGCGTCGAAAGTCCTAATCTCCGCGCCGTTGCCTTTAGCCGCCACCGTATTCGTCAGCAAAAGTAAAATTATCGCCGCTAAAATTTTTTTCATTTAAAATATCCCGATACCCGCGCCGCCGATTAAAGATTTATTCGACTTGAAACTTTTGTCGCTCTTGCCTTTGATAATAACTTTGTCGACGTATTTGTTCACGCGTTTTGAAATAAGCTCCGCCGATTTTTCCACCGATTCCATATAAGCTTGCGTCCAAACGTCGTCATAACCTTTATAGGGATTGTGATGTTTGATTCCTTGACCCATGAAATTTCCTTGCCAAAGAATTTGCCCCGTTTCCACGCTGATAAATTTCACGTTGACGACATTATTAAACGCAGTGCGTTCCGTCTGAATAAAGCCGCCAAAACCGATTCCCGTACCGACTCTGCGCAAAGTTTTATCGCGACTTTTGGAGCCGGAGCCGATTAAAGAGATAATGCCGCCTGTCGCGCCGAAAATCGCAGACAAGGTTTTATCCTCAACTTTAGTCCAGCCCAGCGCAAGTACTTCGCAACGAACGACATAATCCGCGCCGAGATTCTTATAAAAATTTTGCTCGAAATTTTCGGGCGTCTCCGATTGTACGGGCAATTCAATCGCGTCGAAAACCAAAAGTTCGCCGAGTTTTTCATAGGACGATTTTTTTTCGGTTGCAATTTTTTCTTCGCCAAAAATTTTCGTGTCGATGATGTTCACAAGATTTTTCGCGACGAGTTTATCACTTAAAAACAATTCGAGATTATCAGCCGTGCCGAATTCCTTATGCCGCGAAGTGTCCGTTACTTCGACCGCAATATTTATCCGCTTTTCTTCCGACAAATTCGACTTCGCCGATGCAACGCACTGAATGCCAAGCAATATTGCCAAGCAGATTAGAAAGATTTTTTTCATCATTACCCGCCCCCAAAATGCAATTAGAAATTAGTAATGCGCAATGCGTAATTAAAATCATCCTATTGCGCATTACGCATTACGCATTACGAATTTAGCATTAAAAAAATGAACGCTTCTTCGATTTCGCGGATATAATTTTTGGAATCCATAAGCGGCGATTTTTTCATCATGCCGCGCAGATTTTTCCGCAGAATTATCAGCAACTCCTTATCGTTAGCCAAACCGACCGCCCGATTGATATATTCGTCATAAGAATTAACCGCCAATTCATCAAGCCCGACATTCTTTAACATGCTGAGTCCGAAGCGCGTACCGTGCCTGTCGCCGTAAAGACTGATTACGGGGACACCCATGTAAAGAGCTTCGCAAGTCGTAACGCCGCCTGTGTAAGGAAAAGTATCAAGCGCAATGTCAACGTCGTCATATTCGCGAAGATAATCTTTTATCGTAAGTCCGCGCAGTTCCACACGCTCAATATCCATGCCTAAATTCTTTAACCGATTGGCGACAAAATCTTTCCCGTCAGGCGTTTCCGAAGTTTGATTCTTGAGAATCAGTCGGCTTTCAGGTACCAAGTCCAAAATCCTCTTCCACGCCGTCAAAATCGAATCAGTCATCTTGCCGAACTGATTAAAACTTCCGAACGTCACATAATTTTTCTTAAGGCTCGGTACTCCCGAAACTTTCAAGTCAGTTGAAGATTCGTAGCAAATATGACTGTGCGGCAGACAAATTAATTTCTCCGTAAAATAATTCGGGTCGCCCGCGCAGATTTTATCCGACAAAAAATAATCGAAACACTCAAGCCCCGTGCTGTTCATATAGCCTATTCCGCTGATTTGAACGCTTGCAGGACGATAAGCCGCCACTCTCAATCTGTTGCCCGACGTGTGACCCGATAAATCAAACAAAATATCAATCTCGTCGTTGCGAATTGTTTCAGCCGCCTGCGCGTCATTCAACTCTGAAATATCTCGCCAATTTTCAACCGTCGCTTTGATATTTTCCGTAACGGCATCAGCTTTTTTTACCGACGAATAACAATACGTTGCAAAAATTTTTTTATCAAGATTGCGAATCAACGCCCACGACCATTTAATCACGGGATGTTTACGAAAATCCGCCGATAAAAACCCGACACAAATTCTTTCATGATTATAAAATTTCTTCGGGTAAGGCTTTATGTCCGATAAATATTTTTTGTATTCGGCATAGAGTTTTTTGAAATCGTCGACTGAAAATTTCTCGGAGGCATTAGCCGCCAAAAGTGCATTGCTTATTTCATTGCAAGCTTCAAAATTATTCTTTGACATTTCGCCTGCCAAGCGTAAAAGTTCCGTTGAGGATTCCGGCAGTGCCAATTTTTGACAGGCTACCCCCAAAAGATTTAAAGCGTCCGACATGAAATTTTTTTCTTCAGGTAATGTAATGTCAAAGGACGGCAACATTTTTTGAATGAACAGGAACAGCTCTACCGTTTTGCCCTGCTCGCGCAAAATATATGCTTCGAGTAAAAGCGGCTTTTTCCAATTCGGTGCGGCAAGCTTTACCTCGTCAAGAATTTTCAATGTCGCGTTGTAATTTTTTTCCTTGTACAGTTCGAGTGCCGTTGCATATTTTTTTACAATGTCCACGTTAAATTTTCTCCACCTTAAACGGTCGGCGCATTAGGAAATTTTTGATAGAAAGAAGGCTTATCGCCGAGATTAAAGTTACTGCCCTTGTTGACGAGCTTAATTTGAATTGCCTCCATGCGTAAACTTGCGCCTGCCGTGCCCGCAGGTTCGCCGTTTTTAGCCCAACCGAGCCAACCGACGTTTTGAACATGAGCACGATAATAAACGTCGTAATATCTTTCCGAGCCGCCCGCAAGTTGAATTTTGATTGCCTCCATACGCAAGCCCTGTCCGACTGTACCCGCAACATTGCCGCCCGCCGTCCAATTCTGCCAGCCGATATTTTCAACGTGAGCACTGTATTTTATTCCGCCGTCAAAATTTATAATCAGAGCTTCAAGGCGTCGGGCTTGCATCGTAGTTCCCGCAACTTCACCATTGGCGACTTCCTGCATCCAGCCGATACCTTCGACGTGTGCTTGATAACCGAAATGCGCTTGCGCCGAAACATTTTGCGCAAAAATAATTATCGCCGTTAAAAGTATCGCCGAGAAAAATTTCCTAACCATTTAAAGTTCACCACCTGCGATGTTCATGGCGTCCGTATCTGTCATGGTCGTACCTGTCATTGTTATAATCATCATCATAGCGATTGCGTCTGTCGTGGTTATAATCATCGCCATAACGATTATTCTTGGGAACAATTTTAATCTGCAAAGCCTCAAGTCTCAAACTTCTGCCTGCGGTTCCGGCAACTTCGCCGTTCCTGACCCAATTTTGCCAGCCAATATCTTGAACATGCGCCCGATAATAAACGTCATAATCGTTAGCAAGTCTGCCCGTAAGTCTGATTCTGATTGCCTCCATGCGACGACTTTCGCCGACCGTGCCCGCAACGCCGCCCGAATATCTCCAACCTTGCCAGCCAATATCCTGAACATGCGCATTATATTCTATGCCGTCCGAAAAATTTATAACTATCGCTTCGAGCCGTCTGCTCTGATCTGTTGTCCCGGCAACTTCGCCGCTGCCGACTTCACGCATCCAGCCGATACCTTCAACGTGTGCTTGATAAGTCAAATACGATTCGGCTGAAACACTCTGCGCGAAAAATATTATCGCCGTCAAAAGTATTGTTGCAAAAAATTTTCTAATCATTTCAATCTCTCCTTTAATGCCCGTTCAACGTCACGTTTTGCCGATTTCTCATGCAAGGCGGCGCGTTTATCGTAATTATGCTTGCCGCTCGCCAATGCCAATTCCAATTTCGCCCGACCCTTCTTAAAATAAATCTTTAGCGGAATCAGCGTAAAACCTTTCTCGCGTGTCTTGCCGAAGAGTTTTAAGATTTCTTTCTTGTGCAGGAGCAATTTCTTCCTCCTCAACGGCTCGTGATTAAAAATATTTCCCTGTTCGTAAGGGCTTATGTGAAAATGCTCGACAAAAATCTCGCCGTCTTTGACTTCCGCATAACTGTCGCGCAGATTCGCTTTGCCCGCCCTTAAACTTTTAACCTCCGTGCCCTTAAGCTCAAGACCCGCCTCGTAAGTCTCATGAATGAAATAATCATGCCGCGCCTTACGATTTTCACATACAACTTTTATCTCGTCTTTCTTCATACAAATCACCTCGACGCAATAATATCAATCACGCTTGCCTTTTGCAAATTAAAAATCCCTTAGTAAGGTTTTTCAAGTGCATTTGCGTTGCTAAAAAATTTTCTCGGCGTTAAAATGTTTGCACAAAAATTTTGGAGGGGAATAATATTGCTGACGAATCGGCGACTTTTGCGAGTGCAATTATTTTTCGGCGGAGCGATAGTAGGTATATCTACCGGCGCAATCGTGGCAGTGTTCAGATTTCTGCTTGACGAGGCGGATATTTATCGCCCGATTGTTTTTTTGCATGTCCACAGTTTGGGAGAAATCTTATGGGCAATCTGCGCGATGATTTTAATCGCATTCATACTAAACAAAGCAATAAAATTTGACGGGCAAGTCGCAGGGAGCGGCATACCTCAAATTAAAGAAGTTTTGCAAGGGCGGGCGCAGATAATTGAGCCGTTGAGATTGTCCGCAATGAAATTCTGCGCGTCCGTCTTGGCAATAGGCGCGGGAATGTCGCTCGGTCGTGCAGGAATCAGCGTACAATTAGGCGGAGCAATAGGAAATTTCTTTACTAAAGCACTTTACGGCATCAGAAGACAACATGAAGTGATTGAGGGCAATTTTTTATTGACGGCAGGCGCGGGCGCAGGTTTAGCCGCTATTTTTAATGCGCCGCTCGCCGGAGTAATCTTTTGCATTGAAGAATTGCGTAAAAAATTTTCTCAAGAAATGTTAATCGCGGTTGTGACGGCGGCAATTTCAGCGTCTTTCGTAGTTAAAATAATTTTCGGTGTGCGCCCCGTCTTTGAAACAATAACTCCAAGTTCTGTAAAAATGCCGGCGGTAATTACCATGCCTACTTTTGAAATGACAACCTCAATGAGCGCGGAACCTTTAAAATTTGCCGCACTGTTTATATCGCTCGGAATAATTTGCGGAATCATTGGCGCGATTTTTTCTAAAGCATTAATTTTTTCTCTCAATGTCTACGATTACTTAAAAATTCACGGAGCAAAGAGATATGCAATCCCGTTGCTCTTGATAATCCCGATTGGAATTGAACTGCCGCAAATTTTGGGTTGCGGAAATGTTTTGGTTGACGAAATTTTGATTTCAAGACCTGCTATTGAGATTCTGGCAATCCTATTGGTCGGGAAAATATTATTCACGCTGATTTGTTTCGGAACCAATGCGCCGGGCGGATTATTTTTGCCCGTATTGGTAATCGGAGCATTGTGCGGAAATATTTTTGCGCGAGTCGGTAACAGATTGGATTTCTTCACTGCGGATTGGACAACTTTATTTATAATTTTCGGCATGGCGGCATTCTTCGCCGCTGTTATCAAAGCTCCGGTTACAGGCAGCATTTTAATCTTGGAGTTGACGGGGCAATTTGAACATTTATTCTGGTTGATAGTCGTTTCAGGCGCGGCATTTTTAATTTCAGACTTACTCGGCGTCGAACCGATTTTTTCCGCATTAGTCGAAAGAAAAAAGTCCTCGCCTGTCGACAAGGACTAGAATTTTTATCTCCGACGTAAAGATTTGGGCTTGCCAAGTATTTCTCCGAGAATAAAGGCGTTCATAACGTTTGAAGGCGTCATTTCCAAATTAAGTTCCGTTTCCTCTTCAATATCTTGCTTTGAAATCTTCTGCTGAACCTGCGCGGAAGATTTTTTTATCGGTCGAACTTCGGCTTGCTTTGGTTTCTCAATGAAAATCGGAATTTCTTCGCCCGGTAAATTCGGATCGTTTGAAATCGTCGGTATATCGAAGTCGGGAGTATTTTCCGGCGGTATCCTCCTTTTCTTGCGCTTGGCAAGGTTGTCTATTATCGTAACCGCTAACCAGATTAAAAATATTGTTGCCAGTTCCATAAAATCACCCCGTTAAATTTTACCACACAAAATATTTCCTGCCAAATATACTTACAGAAAAATTTTTATGCTATAATCAGCGGCGAATTTAATTTTTGGGAGTGATTGAATGAAACTTCAGACCGTCGAATATTATTTCAGAGAAGTATTGGTTTCAATGATAAGAAATCGCTGGATGACTGCCGCCTCTATCGGAACCGTTGCCGTTTCGCTCTTCGTGCTCGGCGTATTTTTGATTATCGTTATGAATATGAATAAAATGGCGTCGTCGCTCGAAAGTCAAGTTCAAATTTCTGTCTATATAAACGACGGATTGCCCGAAGAAGGTCGAAAAGAAATCGAACGCATGACAAAAGATTTAAAAAGCGTTTCGGCGATTGAATACGTGCCACGCGAAGTCGCTTTGAAAAAATTACAGGAACGGCTCGGCGAAAATAAAAAAATTTTGGACGCGCTCGGCGAATCTAATCCTTTGCCGAATGCTTTTTTAGTTACCGTCAATAATGCCGATGACGTTAAAAAAACCGCCGAAGCTATCGCCGACCTTTACGGAGTGGACGAAGTTAAATACGGGCAGGACGTTGCCGCGAATCTCTTTGAACTTACTCACTTGGTAAGATTTTTCGGAGCAATTTTAATGGTATTATTGCTCTGCGCGACGATTTTTATAATTTCAAACACGATAAGGCTGACCGTCTTTGCCCGACGTAAGGAAATCGCAATTATGAAGTACGTCGGGGCTACAGATTGGTTTATTCGTTGGCCTTTTGTGTTGGAAGGCATAGGACTCGGAATAATTGGCGGCGGAATCAGCGCATTTGCTTTGCAAGAATTTTATTCCGCTATGGCAGAAAAAATTTATGAATCGCTTGCATTTTTCCCTATGGTCGAACAATATCCGTTCATGAATTACGTTACCATTGCTTTAATCTGCGCGGGAATCCTAATCGGCATTTTGGGCAGTACAATTTCATTGAAACGCTTTATGGAAGTTTGAAAAGCAATTAGGAATGCGCAATGCGTAATGCGTAATGTTAAAACCTTAAAGCTGAAAGCTGAAAGCTCAAAGCTTAAAGCTGAAAGCTCAAAGCTTAAAGCTTAAATACGGAATGAGGAATGATAAACTTTGAAAAAATTTTTAATCTTGTTGGCGACGATGAGTTTTTTGACGTGTTCGCCCGTTTTCGCCGAAGATGAAGACGATGATGAATATTATGAGGAAGATTATGAGGAAATTGACGAGCTTGAGAAGATTGATATAGAAATTGAACAGCTTGAGGGCGAAAAAGCCGCTTATGAAGAGGCGGCATCAAAGGCATTGGCTACTGCCAAATTAATTCAAGGAAAAATAGATTCGGTATCGGAATTTAAAAGGCAACTCGATGAAGATGCGGCTGTCGCAACCGCCGATTACGAAGAAAAACAGGCGGCATTAGATGAAACTGTCTATCGCATTGGCGAAAACGAAACTAAATTAGCCGAAGTCACCGCAGAACTTAATGAAAAACACGGCGTCCTCAAAAATCGCGTTCGTGACATCTATATTAACGGACAAATTTCTTATCTGGACGTTTTATTCGGTGCGCAGGACTTTGGAGACTTTTTAACGCGAATGGATTTGTTAAAACGCGTGATAATCCGTGATTCGGAGCTGGTAGCGGACGTTTTGGCTTATCAGAATGAAATAAAGGAAGTCGGCAAGCAACTTGAGGCTGATAAAAAAGTTCAAGAGGAATTGGCGGCAAAAGCAGAGGCGGCTAAGGATATTAAGCTGGAAAAAGTCGCTCAACAACAAGCACTTATAGATTTAATGCAGAACGACAAGGAAATTTATAACCAACAATATGATGAAATGATGGCATCATCAGCTGAAGTCGGGCGATTGATTCAAGAAAATAAATATCGCAAAGCCGCTGAGGAAGAATCACGTCGCAGACAGGCTGAAGAGGCTAAACGTCGCGCAGAAATGGAAGCGGCGGCTAAAAATAGCAATGTTGACATTGTGGAGTTCGGCGAAGACGAATATATCATGCAAAGTAACGGCGGCGGAATGATTTTTCCGATTTCCGGACCGATAACAAGCGAATTTGGTTGGAGAACGCATCCGATTTTCGGTAATCAGCGATTTCACAGCGGTTTAGATATAGGAGGCGATTACGGAATGCCGATTCACGCGGCTCAAGGCGGAATTGTGATTGAGGCGGGTTGGATTGGCGGCTATGGAAATACGATTATGATAGATCATGGCGGCGGAATCGTCACTCTTTACGGTCACAATGAAAGTTTGGCTGTCGGAGTCGGTCAGAGCGTTAATCAAGGCGATATTGTTGCTTATTGCGGCTCAACCGGCAATTCGACAGGGCCTCACTGCCATTTTGAAGTAAGATTGGGCGGCGAACCCGTCAGTCCTTGGGATTATTTATAAAAATTTTTGGGAAGTGATAATGTTGATAAAAATTTCCCCGACGCTCGAAGATTTTAAGACCTTCGCGCAGAATTCTAACTTAATCGCCGTGAGTGCCAATATCAGTACCGATTTGGATACTCCTGTCTCCATTTTTTATAAAATCGTTGACGGGCGCGGCTTTATCCTCGAATCGGTCGATACTACGCAACAATCTTTCGGGCGATTTTCTTTTATCGGTGCCGAACCGTTCGTTGAATTGCAAGTTTTCAAGTCAAAACTCATGATTCGCGACGGCGATTTAATGAAATGCATTGACGGCGAACCTGTCGACGCTATTAAAAAGTTCATGGCGCGTTATAAGCCTGCTAATCTTGATAAAAATCTCCCGCTCGCTAACGGCGGCATGGTCGGCTACTTTAACTTTGAAGTCGCCGCTACTTTCGACAGAATTCGCGGTCTCGAACTCGGCGACGAAGAACTTTTGGGGCAATTTATGATTTGTCGCGTCCTTATCGTTCTCGACGCTCTTAAAAATTCTGCGCGGCTAATTTATCTCGCCGACATTAAAAATCAAGACAATTTGCCCGAACTTTACGCCGAAATAACTGCGCGGATGAATGAATTAGCCGAAAAAATTTCCGCGCCCGTAAAAGTAATCGCTACTGAAAAAATTCCTCACAAACCTATAAATTTCTTGGAAAAATACGGCGAAGCTCCACAAGAAGTCCTTAAAGCTATCGAACGCGCTAAGGAATACATTTTCGCGGGCGATATTTTCCAAGTCGTGCCGTCTAAGCAATTCAAAGCTAAAATTTCTAAGCCCGCCTTCCTTTTCTATCGCAAACTGCGCCAAATTAACCCGTCGCCCTATATGTTCTATCTGAATTTCGGCAGTGTTAAATTGGTCGGCGCGTCGCCCGAAATGTTGGTTAAAGTCGCCGGAAAAAAGGTTTATACCTACCCTATAGCCGGCACTCGCAGACGCGGCAAGGATTTTGAGGAAGATAATTTGCTTGCCGCCGAATTGAAAGCCGATATTAAGGAATGCGCCGAACATTCAATGCTTGTCGACCTTGCGCGTAATGATTTGGGCAGAATTTCGGAGGCGGGCACTGTTAAGGTTGAGAAACTCCGCGCAGTCGAATATTTCAGTCACGTTATGCATATGGTTTCGAGTGTTTCGGGCATTTTGAAGGAAAATTTCAAGGCGATAGACGTTTTGAAGGCAACATTTCCTGCTGGGACGGTCAGCGGTGCGCCTAAACTTCGCGCAATGGAAATTATTCATGAATTGGAGCCTGTACGCCGCAAAAGTTATGCGGGGACGGTCGGCTACATGGATTTTTGCGGGAATATGGATATGTGTATTACGTTACGGACGATGCGGATAGAAAATGACGTTGAGGCGATAATTCAGACGGGCGCGGGCATAGTAGCTGATTCGATTCCGATAAATGAGTACCGCGAATTCCTGCAAAAGGCTAAGGCGTTGTTTGAAGTGGTCGAGGAGGTTGAAAACGATGATATTGCTACTCGATAACTACGATTCGTTCACATACAACGTATATCAGCTGATTTCGGAGTTAGGCGTGGCGGTTGAGGTCGTTCGCAATGATAAAATAACGATTGAGGCGGTAAAAAGTTATTCAGCGGTGATAATTTCGCCGGGACCGGGCGTACCTAGCGACGCGGGCATATCTGAGCAAATAATATCCGAACTCAAGGGCGAGTTGCCGATTTTGGGAATTTGCTTAGGACATCAAGCAATCGGGGAAGTATTTGGCGGGAAAATCATACGAGCGGCAGAAATAGTTCACGGTAAGACATCAAAGCTGATACATAATGGCAAAGGACTTTACGACGGGTTAAAACAAGGCGTAGAAGTCGGACGTTATCATTCATTGATAATAGAGCGAGAAACGTTGCCGAAATGCCTAGAAATAACGAGCGAGCTGGAAGACGGGACGATAATGGGAGTTCGGCACAAGGAATTTGAGATTGAGGGGATACAATTCCACCCCGAATCGATATTAACGCCGAGCGGGCGGCAAATGATGATAAATTTCTTGAAACGGCTGTAGAATGGATTGACAGCATAAAAAAAGATTCCTGTAGCGACGGACTGCAGGAATTTTTTTTATCCGTATGGATTTTGTTGGTTGAGAGTAAAATTTTTCTGTTGGAGCCTGTGAAAGTAGTTTTGGAGCGTTGAAAATGATTTTTAAGCTTGAGAGAGCTTTTGAGCGTTTAAAATCGGTTTTAAAGGTCGTTTGAAAGGCTTAAAAACCAAATCCGCCATAGTGGACGATTAAAAGTATATAAATGGCGTGGTGGCGCGGTTTATTAGGAATTAGGGTTTTGGAGTGGCAAAAAGGGCACAAAAAATCCGCCATAACGGATTCTGATAATCATTTGTCCGTCACAGAGGATTATTGAGCATTGCGTCGGCTTTAGCGCATTCTTTAGCGACTCCGAGATTTTCACCTTCGCTCATGCAGTAAGAACCTTCGCCTGTGTAAATTTCAGCATTGGTTACGGCGGCAAAAAGCAGAATTTAGACTGCAAACAGAATAGAAACGGTTCGTCGAAAGATTTTCAGCAAGTTCATGACATTAACCTCCCAAAATGTTTTCGTTATAATAACAAACGGAAAAAGATAAATCAAATTTTTATTGCGCAAAATAATTATGGGCGATAAAATTACTGCAAAAATTTCGGGGAGCAAATGAAATGACGAAGCTTGACAAGTTAAAAGAATATCTGCGCGGGCTTGGAAGTGTAGCAGTAGCGTTTTCTGGCGGCGTTGATTCGACATTTTTATTAAAAGTCGCGCAGGAAGTTTTGGGCGATAAAGTTTTGGCGTTGACGGCTGAAAATAAATTCGTTCCGATTAGAGAACTCAACGCGGCGAAGAAATTCTGCGAGGAAAATAAAATTCGCCGAGTAATTTTTATATCGGACGTATTAAAGATTGCGGGCGTCAAAGAAAATCCAATAAATCGCTGTTATCTGTGCAAGCGCGAACTTTTTAGTAATTTTTTACGAATAGCGGCGGAAAATAACTGCGCGGCGGTAGTTGAAGGCTCAAATATGGACGACACAAAGGATTATCGACCGGGTATGAAAGCGATTGCGGAATTGGAAATAAAAAGCCCGCTTATCGCCGCCGGACTGTACAAGGCGGAAATTCGCGAGTTATCTAAGGAAATGAATTTGCCGACGTGGGATAAGCCGTCGATGGCGTGTTTAGCGTCGCGATTTGCTTACGGAGAACTTTTAACGGTTAAAAAGCTCGCAACGGTCGATATGGCAGAAAATATTTTATTAAAAGCGGGCTTTGGACAACTGCGCGTCCGAGTTCACGGGAAAATTGCGCGGATAGAGCTTTTACCCGAAGATTTCCCGAAAATCCTAAGCATTCGGGAAGAAATAACTGCGCGGCTTAAGAATTTAGGGTTTGATTATGTCACTTTGGACTTGCAAGGCTATCGAACGGGCAGTTTGAACGAAATTATAAATCGCGAATAGCATAATTGCCTTTTCCGTCAAGATTTAATTCAATGTCATGCAAATTAAAGAGTGTAGAGCGATGTCCGACGCTGACGACAGTCATTTTGGGCAGTTGACGGCGCATAAGTTCATACATTTCGATTTCTCGCGGCTCGTCGAGTGCGGAGGTTGCCTCGTCCAAGAAAATATAATCTGGGGCGGATAAAAGTACTCTTGCGAAGGCGAGCCGTTGTTGTTCGCCCAAAGATAGAATTCTGCTCCAATCTTCAGCCGCGTCGAGCTTATCGACAAGTGCCGGAAGGTCTGCGAGTTGCAAAGTTTCTTTTAATTTATCGTCTGGAGGCGAATTTTCTTCTGCTAATGGGTAAATTAAGGCGCGGCGCAGAGTTCCGAGCGGCAAATAAGGTTTTTGAGGCAAGAACATTACTTTAGAATGGTTAGGCAAGGCGATTTCGCCCGATGCATAAGCCCAAATCCCTGCTAAAGTCCTAAGTAGTGTTGATTTTCCGCAACCGCTGGCACCGGTAACTAATAAAGCCTTAGAATTCTGCAGTTCGAGCGATAATTTCTTTAAAAGTTCGCGACCGTTTGGCAATGACACGTTTAGAGCAGAAATTTTTAATTCTGGAGCCTGCGCGGTAGTAACTTTGCTTTTAATTTGTTGTGCTTCGTCAATATGCTCTGTAAATCCGGCTAAACGATTAATTACAGCCGCGAGACTTGCCAAAGTGTCGTATGAATCGACGAAATAGCTTAAAGCGTCCTGAACGCGCCCGAATGCCGATGATATTTGCATAAGACCGCCGAGTTGAATTTCTTTAGAGAAATAACGCGGAGCAGCCATGATTAGAGGCACGATTATAGCTAATTGTCCGTAGCCGTTTACGTAGAAGTTTAAGTGCTTAGTTTTTTTCATGAGTTGCCAGTAATTTTTTATGACGTTAGAGAATTTTAGGTTAAAACCTTCCATTTCAGCCGCTTCGCCGCGATAAAAGGCTATGCTTTCCGAATTTTC
>JAFZIQ010000176.1 GCA_017554285.1 Selenomonadaceae bacterium | reverse complement strand
CTATGGTTCCGCTCGTCAGCCTTGCGACTTATTGCGGAATCCCCGTAACTCAATTCCTCAGCGAAGAGGCAATTCAAAGGCTGTCGAGGCGACCAAAGTCGGCGGCGCAACTTGCACGAAACTTCTCGGAACTTCAGCTTGGTATGCTCCGGGCGCGGCGGCGGCGGCACTCGTTGAGGCGATTGCACTTGACGCTAAGAAACTCATTCCTTGCTGTGTTTATCTCGACGGCGAATACGGCGAAAAAGACCTTTGCATAGGCGTTCCCGTCATTCTCGGCAAAGACGGCGTAGAAAAAATTGTTGAAGTCCAATTCTCCGACGCCGAAAAAGCCAAATTCCAAGAGAGTATCGCGGCGGCTCGCGAAGTCAACAGCAAACTCGCCGAAGCACTCGCCTAATCTGACATTGAAAATTTAATCGGGGAACTCTGCCGTAATCGGTGGAGTTCCTTTTGATTTAAGGGGGAGGGATTTTCAGACGATATTTTAATTGAAGGAAACGACGTTATTTTTTCCAAAGGAGTGGATTAAAATGATGGAGAGAGTAGAAAAAATTGCACGGGTTGCACGGATAAACGGAGTAGCGCACGACAGCAAACACCGTTTTAACAGCGGTCGCAATCGTCGAGACGAAGGAGGCAGTTTCGCCGAAGAATTGCGGCGCGTTATGAATAAAAAAACCGAGCCCGTCAAAAAAACCGAAATTCCCGATGCTTACAATCTGGAATTAAGCAGTTGCGGAACTCAATCATTATTTTATGCAAGCGGACTCAGCCTCGACAGGTTATTGACTTTATAAAATTTCGGGAGGCAGAGTCATGAATCGGGATAAGTATTTTATGAAATTTGCACTTGAAGAGGCGTTAAAGGCTTATGAAGAAAATGAAGTTCCAATCGGAGCCGTTCTCGTAATCGGGGACGGCGTTTTGATTTGCGGCGAACATAACAGGATTGAACAACTTAACGACGCAACTGCACACGCAGAAATTTTGGCATTGAGGGCGGCGAGTAAAATTTTAAATCGAAGGCGACTTTCGGATTGTACGCTTTATTCGACGGTCGAGCCTTGCGCAATGTGTGCCGGAGCTTTGGTTTTGTGCAGAGTAAAGCGATTAGTCTACGGGATAACCGATTCCAAATTCGGAGCGGCTGAATCAATTTTTAACGTCGTAAATAATCCCGCGCTCAATCATCAAGTCGAAGTGACGGCGGGCATTTTGGAGGAAGAATGCCGCGAGCTTATGAAAAAATTTTTCGGCAAACGTCGCTAAAACCTAATCCCTAATCCCTTGTCCATAAAGGCTTTTTGTTGTACAATGCAAATGATTTTATCATTTAAGGGGGAATACGTATGGACGACAAGGATTGGGAATTATTCAAGGACAAGCTTAACAAGAAAACGGGTATCGATTTGCAACTGTACAAAGAACAGCAAATGCGCCGCCGCATTAACAATCTGATTCAGAAGACGACGTTCAAGAGCTACACGGCGTTTTTCAATGACACGGTAAAAGACAAGCAACGGTTCGCGGACTTCATCGAGTATCTTACAATCAACGTCTCGGAATTCTTCCGCAACCCCGATAAATTCGGCATGGTTGAGAGCGATATAATCCCTTACCTTTTGAAGAAAACGGATTCGCTTAACATTTGGAGCGCGGGCTGTTCAATCGGTGCGGAGCCGTATTCATTGGCGATAATTCTTAAGGAATTGACGCCGAGCAAACGCCACAGAATCCTTGCGACGGATTTGGATATTGAAATTATCGGCAAGGCAAAGAAGGCTGTCTACACCGGCGACGAAATTAAGGCTATGCGAGCCGACCGCAAGGTTAAATATTTCACCAAGACGCCCGACGGGAAATTTGCTCTCAAACCGGATATTAAGATGGCAGTCGACTTCAAACGCCACAATCTCTTGAAAGACCCGTTCGAGTCGAATTTTGATTTAATTCTTTGCCGCAACGTCGTCATTTACTTTACGGAAGAGGCGAAGGCTGAGCTTTACAAGAATTTCTTTAAGGCACTCAAGCCCGGCGGGATTTTATTTGTCGGCGGCACGGAATCGATTTTGAATTCCCGACAAATCGGTTATGAGACTTACAAGCCGTTCTTCTATCAGAGACCGATGAAATAATGTTGGCTGACGCGCAAATAGAATTGATTCGACGCGAGGAACTGGAAAATCTTCAGTTGGAACGGCTGAAGAAAACAGTTGCTTGGTCGTATGAAAAGAGCATATTTTATCGACGGTCGTTTGACAAACACGGCGTCGCGCCCGATGACATTCGGGAACTTTCGGACGTTGGCAAGTTGCCGTTTTTGACGCGGGAGGAACTTCATAGGATTGACGTCTTTGATTTTTTAACGTTGCCGCTGTCTTCGGTCGTGCGCGTGAGTAATTTTGACGGGCTGACAAAGTTTTATACTACGGGCGACATTCGCAATAACGTTGAAATGTTGATTCGGAGTTTGATTGCGGCGAATATTCTGCGCGGCTCGACGGCAAGCATTGCGGGCGATTTATCTGACAGCAGAATTCTTGATTTGCTTTATGCTCTTGAATCAATCGGTGCGACGGTTGTCCTGCGCGGCTCGGAAATTTTAAACGCCGATATAACTTTCAAACTCGCCGAAAACTTTTTAAGCTGTAAAAATTTTAATCTGTATGCGCCGCCGGAAATCGGTCATGCGGGAATGATTTATCGTTGCGAAGAAAATAATTTGCACGTGCAAGAAGATAATTTTCTTATTGAAGTTTCGGACGGCGAACTTGTCATTACCACGTTGACCGCGCAGGCGCAGCCGCTAATCCGTTTGAAGACGGGATTAAAGGCAGAAATAATTTGCGAGCCTTGTCCTTGCGGCAGAACATTCAGCCGAATTTCCATAATCTGATTTTGAAATCGAAAAGCCCGGAGGTTTGGAGCCTTCGGGCTTTAAATCTATTTTTAATTAATTATTCTCGTTTGGTGGAGACGGAGGGAATCGAACCCTCGTGCTACACAGATGCTCTAAAACCTTCTCCGAGCGCAGTTGTTGAAAAAATTTCGGCTTTATAAACCTCAACGACAAACTTCATAAAGCCAAGCACTTTAGAATTTCCCGCGATTTACAATGCTCTTTGTCGCGGTATCTCCGTTATTGGCGTCTGATCCGAACTGACGGAGCGGAATCGTTCGGCAGACGTGGCGATCAAGCCGCCATTGCAAATTCATTATCTGCGTTTAGTTTAAAAGTTTTTCCCTTACTGAGGCGGTTCGAGAAACCCGCCGCTCGCTTATTTTAAAACATACAGCATAGTCGACCCCAAATTTTCGTCCCCTTGTGAAAGTTTTTTGCAAGTATACTGTGCAGAAACTTTTTTGTCAAATATTTTTTCTTGCTAAAAAGCTCTGTTAGTGTTAGACTTGAATTCATTACAAGAATAAGACAACACGGCAGAGCCCTCCAGCATTTTGATTCTAACACGCTCGCGCCGCGCTGTCAAACAGAAAGGCAGGGGCTCTTATGAAAGTTTACGGTGTCATCTACGTAATCACTAATCTGCTAACCGGCATGAAGTATGTCGGGCAAACGACGCGCTCGGTCAAAGTAAGATTTGAGGAACATATTCGTAGGAAAGATACCCTAATCGGTCAAAACATGCATATCTGCGGCAGAGAAAATTTTACAATCGAAGTTCTTGAAGAGTGCAAGACTCAAGAGGAACTTAACGCATGCGAAATTTCTTGGATTGCGCGGTTCAACTGTATATTTCCCTACGGCTATAACATTACGGCAGGCGGCGCACACAAACATTCAAAAGTGAGAGCTAAACGCGGCTCTAAACAAAATGTTTTGCTGGAGAAAAAATTTCATACGTGCAGAAAATGGAATGCCTACCCAATACTTGAAGCCGAGTTGCAGAAAAGATTTATCACAGACGCTAAACTTGCTGATGTTTTGAGCTTAAAAAAAGCAGAAGTCGCAAGAAAAATGAAGGGCAAACATAACTTTTCTTTGGAACAGATGAGTAAGATAAAAGAATTTTTGGGTGTCGATATTCCGCTCGAAGAATTATTTCGCCGCAATCCCGAAATTAATTTTCCGGGCGAGCCTTATTCAAGACATTGGGAAACTTTCCCGATACTCGAAGCAGAATTGAAAAAACAAGGAATAAAAGCCGCACAACTCGCTGAACTTTTGGGAATGTCAATTCAATCTGTAGGACGCAGAATGAAGGGCTTGATTAAACTTTTGCCCGCACATATGGAAAAGATAAGAAATTTTCTCGGCGTCGAAATGACGGTTGAAGAACTGTTTCGCCACGCTGAATAATTCGTAAAGCTTGCCTTGCCTCCCGAAATTCGCTAAAATAACTGCGAGTCAAAGGAGGCATTTTTTATGGACATTGACATCAGCAAAATTAAATTCAATCAGCACGGCTTGATACCGGCGATAGTACAGGAAGAAAGCGGGCAAGTGTTAATGCTCGCCTACATGAACGAAGAATCTTTAAAGAAAACGATTGAAACGGGTTACACGTGGTTTTACAGTCGCAGTCGTCAAAAACTTTGGCAGAAAGGCGAGACCAGCGGCAATGTTCAGCAAGTTAAAGCTCTTTATTACGATTGCGACGGCGACGCGCTCTTGATAAAAGTTCATCAAACGGGCGTGGCGTGTCATACGGGAACTTATTCCTGTTTCAGCGGGCGCAGACTCGACGAAAATAAAAATTTGCCCGCCATTATCGAAGAACAACCGCCCGAAGATTTATCGCTCGTCCTTTACGAATTATATTCCGTTATTAAAGATCGTCAGCGTCACCCCGTCGAAGGCTCCTATACAAATTATCTTTTCAACATGGGGCACGATAAAATTCTTAAAAAGGTCGGCGAAGAGGCGGTTGAAACAATTATCGCGTCGAAGAATAATAATCTTGAGCAAATTCTTTATGAGATGGGGGATTTGTGGTATCACTGCTTGGTTTTATTGGCGTGGCACGGCATTAAACCCGAAGATTTATTTGCCGAATTGGTGAGTCGTCGCAAGGGCGGCAATTATCACAAGTTCACGGGCAAAACGGGCGAACGCCCCGCCGATTGACATGATTAAGAAATTTTTTCTGATAGTGCTTGTTGTAATCGGATTAGGTTTTTACAGGTCGCAAGCACAGAATCTTGACGAAATTTCAGAGATAGTCGAAGGCTCGAAAATCCTCGTGCTGAATTATCATCAAGTGACCGACAGCCACACTTCGCTTGCCATTCCCCTTAAAGATTTTGATGCGCAGATGAAATTCTTATCGGACAGCGGTTGTATAACGATAACGCCCGATGAACTTTATGCGGGCTTGCGCGGCGAAGTTGAATTGCCGCCTAAGCCTGTATTGATAACTTTCGACGACGGTTATACGGATAATTATACAAATGCCTTTCCGATTTTAAAGAAATACGGCTTGCGGGCAACGATTTTTGTAATTCCGTCGTTCACAAGCGTTTATCCGAATTACATGACGTGGGAACAGCTTAAGGAAATGGAGGCAAACGGCATAACGATTGAATCACACACGTTGACGCACCCGAAACTTGAGGAATTGCCCGACGATGAAATTCGCAACGAGCTTTTGAACTCAAAAAATTTGCTTGAGGAACAACTCGGACATCCGATAGAATTTTTGGCTTATCCGACGGGCACTTACAACTTACACATTGCGGGAATCGCTCAGGATTTGGGATATAAAGGCGCGTTCACGATAAAATATGGCGTCGTCGATAAGGGCAGCAATTTCTTCGCATTGGAGCGCGTCCCGATTTTCCACACGGCAACCACCATGAAAGATTTTTATGAACGAATTGCTTGGCGACAGAGTTTTGAAGAATTCGGATGGATGAAACGATAATCAACGATAAAAATTTTAAGCCCCCGACAAGGCTCAAACATCTCTTCAAGGATAACGATTGAGCCGAAATTGCGCTTATGTATAGCGCAACCCCCGAAGGTCTGCTCGAACAGATTCTTCGGGGGTTTTTGCTTTTATGATAACGATGAAGATTAACTCCGCAAGTTCGTATGTACATTATAAACTGTCCAAAAAACTTTTTCAAGCTCCAAAATCTACTTCGGGCAATGATTCCACAATGTCAAGCGTTTTTAGGCTCACAGTGATTGAACTCAAGATTAATTTCAAAATATATTTCTCGTCTCTGTGTTCGGTCGCCCAATCGTTCGGATTGTTGACAATACCGCTTGCCGAATCGGTTTTTATCTGATAGCGGTCGATTATCCACTCCAAAGGACTGCGCCCATTTACTACGTATTCAAACGCCCGCAACGGAATATTTCTTATCGTGATGTACTCATTGTATTGCAAAAGCGTCTTGTCCTTGCTCAGACACATTTTTTTTACCCGATAATCCCCGCCGCCGATAATTTCAACCTGCGCGGGTTCCTGTTGCTCGTAATTCAAATGAATAGCCGCTAATTCCCGTCCTGCGCGGTTTAATCGCCAAAATTTCTCCGCGTCCTCTACCAAAATGATTCGCGGCTTATCGGAAAAAAGGGGACTGTTCAATCTTACAATTATGGGTAACATCATAAGTATTCAAAAAGCATAGAACCGTACGAATCCGATCCCATTTCCGGCGAGCATGTATCAGCAAGAAAATTCTGCCGATTAAGTCGTTGATGTTGAAGCTCTCTGCCAAGCTTCGTCAATAAAGACACAGGCGCATCAAGCACCTGTGCTTGTCATCAATGTTATAGTATGCAATTAATTCCGCTTGATTTTACAATTCAAATTATCAGCCAAACGATAAGCGCAATGATTCCGATGATTACCAAAAAGATACCTCCGAGTGTTGATAAACAGCCGCTGTTCATGAACAAACACACCGCCAATAAGAAAATCAAAATGCTTTCTTCGGGAAATTTGGCGTAAATTTTTTCGAGCTGAGCCGCCGCTTTATCCATTGCCGCATCTTGCATAGCGGAATATTGTTTTTGCTTATTTTCAACCAAAGCCGTTGCACGTTCGCGAAGTTCAATATTCATCATGCCCAAACTTTTGCCGATTGAAATTGTACACTCCGCCATAGTCTTTTGATAATCGGAGATTGTCTGCGCGATTAAAGAGCCGCGTTCGATTTCTCTGCGGGCAATCATATCGTCGAGTTCGGCATTAAATTTTTGGCGGTCGAACTCAAGCTGTTGCATAAATCGAGCTTCTTCTTGCTTAAGTTGTTGAGACTGCGCGGAGTTTTTACGTTGCTGATAGAATTCAAACTGCCGCCCGATAATTTCAAGCGGTTTATCTATAATCGAGCCGCCGACGAGTTTTAAAACCTTAATCAAGCTTATTTTTTAGCCTCCTCAATTTCCTTGTCGAGTAACTTTGTTTCACGTATGAACAACATTTCCAGTTGATTCAGCATTGCCGTCCATCTTTGATTTGTGTCGATTAAAAGTTCCAGTGCTTCTATTTCCGCATTGAAGAAAAAAGCATCTGCCGATTCATTCGTCAAAAAGTTCTTCATCGTCGAAGATGGCTGAATCATAAAATTCTGTACTATGATTTGTTATATAAGCCGCTTTGACTTTATCCCAAGATAAATAATCAACTTCGACCGTCCGCGCAGAGTTCTTTTCCCATTCAGGAACCAGATATTCTTTAAACCACTGCCACAAGTCGGAATAATT